>CALZJY010000281.1 GCA_945787925.1 uncultured Anaerosporobacter sp.
ATGTACTTCTTCCTTATGGATGTTTCCCATTTATGGACTGGCAGCTTGCATTGTACCACTGAATAAGCTGATTGGAACTTATCCTTGGTTCATTCGAGGGCTTCTTTATATGATTGGCATCTTTCTTGTGGAATACCTTACGGGACGCCTCTTACAAACCTTCCATGCATGCCCTTGGGATTATAGCCATGCCAAATATAATCTTTCTGGAGTGATACGTCTCGATTATGCTCCTTTTTGGTTCCTAGTAGGTCTGATTTACGAAAAACTACTTATTTTTCAATGGTGACGCTTTACCGCATTAGTGTGCTTTACAAAAAAAGTTTCTTTTTATTAACACTTCACTCCGTTAAATTCCAGGGATTAACGGAGTTTTTCTTTCCTTTTTTTGTGCATTTTTACTAAATGTTTTTACATTTTACGGTTTAATTACCTTTTATATCCATTTATGGAATATTTCATCCATTGCTATTCCGACTAAAATAGACAAAAATAGATATATCGTAAAAAAAACAAAAAAGGAATGGGTAAGATATTTATGAAGAAAAACAATTCTCCAGAAGTTAAGAAAATATCTCTTATCGAAAGAATCGGATCTAAAATACCTGATCCAGTAATCATCTTCATCGGATTATTTATTATCGTAATGCTCCTTACTGCTTTCTTAGGTGGTAAAGAGTTCTATACAAAAGGTGCAGATGGTACATTAACAGCAAACCATATTAAAAACATGTTTACAACTGAAAACATTCGTTGGCTATTTGACAATGCGTTATTAACTAACTGGTTAGCATATGCCGGCGGTATCTTAGGTACAATCCTAATCGTAATGTTCGGTATCGGTCTTGCAGAAGAATCTGGTTTATTCTCTGCTTTAATTCGTAAAGTTGGTAGCAACATCTCCGAACGTTTCTTACCATATTTATTAGTTTTCCTTGGTATCATGAGTAACTTAGCATCTGACGCTGGTTACCTAGTATTAATTCCACTTGCTGGTTTATTATACCTTGGTATTAAGAAAAACCCATTAATCGGTATGTTCGCAGCATTCGCTGGTGTATCTGCTGGTTTCTCTGCAAACTTAATCCCTGCAACAATTATCGACGTTATCATCGGTAAAAACGCGCAAGGTTTTGCAGATGGTGCAGGCGTTCCTTTCGTAAGTTACTTAGGAAACGACCTTAATCCTTATACTATGCATTACTACTTCATGTTAGCTTCTACAGCAATGCTAGTATTACTTGGTGGTTTCATCACTAACAGATTTATCCGTCCAAAATTCGAAAAAATCAGCTACACAGTACCTGAAGATATGAACATGGACGATTTCACACTTTCAGACGTAGAGAAAAAAGGTTTAAGATGGGCTGGTATTGGTTTCGTGCTTTCTACAGCATTCTCGATCTTCCTAGCACTTGTTCCACTTGCTGAATATGTAGATGCAGAAGGTGCTTCTCATACTCCATATTTAGATAATATCATCCTTTTAATCACTTTCGTATTCTTTACAAGTGGTGTATTCTACGGATTCGCAACTAAGAAATTCACAAAAATGCAAGACGTAATCGCTGCAATGTCTAAACAAATTGGTACAATGGGTTACACAATCGTGTTAACATTCTTCAGTTACAACTTCTTAGCATTACTTTCTTATACAGGACTCGGAACTTATATCACTTATCTTGGTGCAAAAGCACTTGAAGCGATCGGTGTATCTGGTTCCTCCACATTATTAATCATTGGTTTCATCGTAATCACTGCAATCATCAACTTATTCGTTGGTGGCTTAACTTCCAAATGGTTATTACTTGGACCAGTATTTATTCCAATGTTATACCAAGCAAATCCAAACATGACTCCAGACGTAGTTGCTGCAGCTTATCGTTTAGCTGACTCTTCTACAAACATCATTACTCCACTGATGACATACGCTGGTATCATCTTAGTATTCATGAAGAAATACAAAAAAGATTTCTCTGTTGGTGATTTAATTGGAGCAATGTTCCCATACTCTATTACATTCTTAGTAGCATGGACAGCATTATTATTAACATTCGTTGGTTTTGGTATTCCTCTAGGATTCTAATTTCCAACAAATACAAAGATGTCACACAAAGGATTCTATTCCTTCGTGTGACATCTTTTTTTATTCCATAGGAAATTGCGTTACAATCCCCTATACGCCATAATAGTTCATTCGCTGTGCTACGATATCCCAGTGTATATTCTGCATGAATGCCTCTATGTATGCCCCTCGATTGCTTCCATATTGGAAGAAATACGCATGCTCATACATATCTAATACAAGCAGAGGATGTGCAAACGCTACCATTCCTTCGTCATGCCCATCCAATAATATATTACGCAAGCATTTTCCTCTCTCATCATACACTAGAATCGTCCATCCTCTGCTTGCCTTTGCAGTGGCCACAAAGTCTTCCCTCCACTTATCCACGCTACCAAACCGTTCTTCTAAGGCAGCTTTCAGCTGCTCTTTCGGAGCCGACGTCGTTCCTCCCATATTTCGAAAATACAGCTCATGAAGAATCACTCCATTTAACGCATATGTTTCTCCACGCTTTAGGCTTCGAAATAACCCGTTCGTCGTATTTGCCTCTTCTTTTATGTCCTCAGATGCATGCTCAATCTCACAAGTCAGCTTATTGATGCTATTTACGTAATTCTTATATAACCCATAGTGTAGTTCGAATTGTCGTTGATTGACTACTGTAATATCGGGGGTATGCGAAAATCTTACTGCATTAATCATACTATTCCTTTCAGCGAAGCTTCCTAAAATGGACAAACTTCGCATTTCTACTCTCTTCATTCTATTGTGTACCAGTAAAATTAATGCTAGTATTAAAGAAAAAAAGAAACTGTTTGAAATGAGGACACAACTATGCTAAAAGCCATAATTTTTGATATGGACGGTGTCATTGTAGACACCGAGCCCCAACACCTTAGAGCAATGATTGAAGCCGCTGCTACCTTTGATGCAGCGCTTACCTATGATTACTGTACCAAATTTATTGGTTGTAACTTACATGATACTTTAGCGATGCTTACTGTGGATTATCCACAGATCGAGCCAACTATGTTTACCAAGTTATTTGATGAAAAGAAAATTGAAATCAAGCAAAACGAAGGACTCATTCCGATTGCTGGAACGATTGCATTGATCCGTTCCCTTCCTTCTCATAATATCAAGGCCGCCATTGCTTCCTCTAGCGCTCCACATGAAATCAAGCTTGTGGTAGATAATCTAGGACTTTCCGATTATATCGACGTAATTGTTAGTGGTTCCATGGTAAAACACTCAAAACCTGAACCTGATATCTTCT
>CALZJY010000282.1 GCA_945787925.1 uncultured Anaerosporobacter sp.
ATATATTAACCTAAACCAGGATAAGAAAGACTTTGAAATCCATTGCCCCATCCAATCACTTTCTTATCCTGGTTTAGGTTAATATATTGTGCTTTGATAAGACTAGACAACGATCTCGTCACCTCCGCCACGTGAAATGATAATTTCAGCAGAATCTTCTAACTTACGAATAATATTAACAATTTTTTGTTGTGCTTCTTCTACATCTTTCAGACGTACAGGACCCATGAAGTCCATATCCTCTTTAATCATTGTAGCAAGACGTTTCGATAAGTTATTTAAGACAACGCTTTGAACTTCTTCATTGGAGCCTTTAAGGGCAACTGCAAGTTCGTTATTATCCACTTCACGCAATACACGTTGAATTGATTTATCATCAAGAGATAAAATATCTTCGAACACAAACATCTTACGATGGATTTCATCTGCAAGTTCTGGTTCCTCAATTTCAAGAGTTTCCATAATGTGTTTTTCAGTACTACGATCCACAGTATTTAAGATCTCTACGATAGAATCCACACCACCAACGATCGTGTAATCTTGATTCACTAAGGATGATAGCTTGCGTTCTAATACTTTTTCTACTTCTTTGATCACGTCTGGACTCGTTCGATCCATTTGGGCAATACGTCTTGCAACATCTGCCTGCTTATCTGGTGATAGTCCTCCAATGACTGCACTCGCCTGGCTACTTGGCAAATAAGATAAAATCAATGCAATTGTCTGTGGATGCTCCTCTTGAATAAAGTTTAGCAATTGACTTGCATCTGTCTTGCGAATAAACTCAAACGGACGAACCTGTAAGGATGCCGTTAACTTGCCAATAACATCTCTCGCCTTCTCTTCTCCAAGCGCCTTTTCTAGTAACTCTTTTGCGTATCCAATACCACCTTCTGCAATGTATTGCTGTGCTAAACAAACTTCATAGAATTCACTTAAAATCTGTTCCTTCACCTGCGGAGATACACTTCTTGTATTTGCAATTTCTAATGTAAGCTGTTCAATTTCCTCTTCTTTTAAATGCTTGAACACTTCTGCGGATTTTTCCGGACCAAGTGTAATCAAAAGAATAGCTGCCTTTTGAACGCCTGACATATCAGAACCGTAATTCATCGTTTCTTACCCCCAATCCTCATTTAGCCAGTTTCTAAGAAGCTGAGCTACTGCATCTGGATTTTCATCTACAAATTGTTCAATCATCTTACGTGTTTCAGACTTATCGCCGTATTCGATATCAGTAAGATCTTGAGCTTCTTTCGTTGTAGCAAGTAAGTCTTCTACCGATAATTCTGGTTCTTGTTCTGTTACCTCTACCGGTTTCGCCACCTTGAAGATAACAAATACAAGCAATCCGACAATCAACACAATTAGAACAATCATAATGATTGTATCCCAATCTGTGCTTCCTGCTTGCTTATCTTGGAAGATTGGTTGTTCCCAAGCAGTAATGGAAAGATTTGATGTTGAAATACCCGTTGCCATTTGGACTTGAGTATATACATCTTCTGGAACTTCTAATTGCGTCTTTGTATCTTTTTCTTGTACAAACTTGTCCCAAGAAGTATCCTTCAACTCACCATTTTTCTCCATTTGTTCTTGATCATATATTTTGTATGTAGTAAGTACTAATGCCATACTAGACTGATCTGGAATCACTGCACCAACTTCATATTCCTTTGAAGTTTCCTTCTTATTAGGAAGATAGTTATTTGTTTCCGTTTTAGAAGTATTGCTTCCACTTCCGGAAGTCTCTACATCATATTGTGTATCATCATCGTTGGAATCTGTTCCTGGTGTCCCACCTGAAGCTGTTGTTCCTATGGATTCTGTTTTAGAGTTACTAGATAACATCCCTTGTTCTTGTCCCTCTGCCGCAGAATACTCTGTATACAATTCACTTACTTTGTTCATATCATATTTGATATTCGCAGAACCAACTTCTACATCTTTATAATCACCGTATTTCAGTAACATTTGAGTTACATTGCTTACGATCGTATTTGTATATTTTTCTTTATACTCTAAAGTCGAGCTAATTTGTCCTCCAAGAGTATCTCCTTCAGAACCGTTATAAATAATCTTACTATTATTATCAATAATGGTAATTTTAGAAGGCTCTGTTCCTACGATATTAGCAAGAAACGATGCAAGGCTTTCTGCATTTGCATTCGATAAGCTTGCATTCTTCTCAAATGTTAGCATTACACTTACCGTTGCCTTGTTTGCTTCTGAAAGAACCGTGTAATCATCTAGAGGTTGATTAATGAACACTGTCGCATCCTTAATTCCATTCATATTAAGAAGCTTTGTTCTAACTTCTGTTTGAAGCGCAAGTGTTTTCTTTAAGTTCTTATCACTCTCGCTTGTACTCATATCATTTTTCATGGCATCTTCATACGTCATTCCCTGATTGGTAATCTCACTACTACCAACTGCGATTACTGCATCTTGGTATTGTTCTGACAATACGTTAATCGTTCGATTGTCTGCTTGAAGCGTGCAATCTATCTCTTTATCTTCTAATAACTGCATCCCTTCACTTGCTGTTTTCGTATCTTCACAAGACACTAACGTTTTATATTCTTTTCTGGATAGCACTAACGCAAGAATAACGATTGCAATAAGCACCGCACCTACAACACTAAGTACGATTGCCTTTTGCCTCTTTGTGTACTTATCCCAAAACGCCTGGACTCTTGCAAATATCTCTTTCACTTTTTCTTGCATCTTCTACGCTCCTTGAACCACACTAGAACTGTAAACTCATTATTTCTTTATACGCTTCTAAAACAGTTTTTCTCAGCGTAACCGTGTATTGCAACGAAATATTTGCTTTCTCTTGTGCAATTTTAAGATCATGTGTACTATCCGATTGTCCGAGTGCAAACTTGATTGCTTCTTCTTCTGCTAAGTTCGTAAGCCGATCTGTTTCTTGAATCTGATTTACCGCAGCATCATATAAACTTTGAAACACACTTGTTCCATCTATTGTCTTGGAACTTTCCTTTACAGAACCAGCAGCATACGTGTTTAAATCAAGAACACTCTGTAAACTTGATACATTCATCTATCTCTCTCCAATTGTACTTAAATTATATCCCTATCCTATTTGCTTCCAACTTCTAGACCTTTTAATGCCATAGACTTTGTAGCATTAAATGCTGTCACATTCGCTTCATAAGCACGTGATGCATCAATCATATTTGTCATCTCCGTTACCGTATCCACATTTGGATATGTAACATATCCTTCCTCATCTGCATCTGGATTAGCTGGTTCATACACACGTTTCATCGCCGACTCTTTGTCTTCTCTGATT
>CALZJY010000283.1 GCA_945787925.1 uncultured Anaerosporobacter sp.
AACAAAAGTAAAAGTAGAAGTTCCAGAATATGCAAGGATCTTCACTTCCATAGAATGTGAGAACTGTCATGAAAGTACTGCAGAATCCATGATTTATCTAGAACAGGGAAAACGGTTATGTAAGGATTGTTATCATCCATATGAACGATTTGGATTGTAGGGAGAGTGAAATGATGGAAAAGACAAAACGAATAATCGCTGTAATGGTTTGTATAGTAGGAATGATTGTAACGCTTGTTGGTTGTGGAAGCACGACAACAGGAACAAATGACAAAAAACCAATGCGTACCATTGTAGACGCTTGTGGACGAGAAGTAGAAATTCCAGCCCAGGTAAAGAGCGTTGTTCCACTTGCCAATGGGCTTCGCTATCTATGCTATGCACAGGCACAGGATTTGGTAGTGGGAATTGAAAAAGGTGAGAAAGAGCATGAGTTAGTAAAGGCGTATAACTGGGTATATTATGATACATGGAAGGATAAACCGATTGCAGGAGAAGGCGGTTCTGGCGGCTATAAGCCATACATAGAACAAATCGTAGAAATCAATCCCGATGTGGTTATTTGTGCATATACAAAGGATGCAGCAGATGATTTGCAACAAAAGTCAGGCATCCCAGTAGTCACGATACATAGTGGTACATTATTTCAAGAAAATTATGAACAGTCGCTTCGAATCGTTGGAGAAGTTTGTGGAAAGGAAAAACGTTGCGAAGAGGTCATTCAGTATATTAGGGATGTAAAAGAAGACTTAAATCGTCGGACCAAAGAGATAAAAGACGAAGAGAAGCCATCCGTATATGCGGGAGCAGTTTCCTTTAGTGGTGGTCATGGAATTGAAGGTAGCATGAAGAACTTCCCGCCATTAGTAGCAATCAATGCAAAGTCTGCAATTTTACCAAATGAGGGAGGAAAGACACAGGCAGTCAATTTAGATCCAGAAGAAATCCTAAATAAGAATCCAGATATTATTTTCCTTGATCCAAATAACCTGTCCCTTGTGAATAAGGATTATGCAAAGAATCCAAGCTTCTATAAGTCGTTAAAGGCAGTACAGAAAGACCAAGTATATACGATGCTAGGCTATAACTGGTACCACACCAATGTAGAGATTGCTATGGCAGATTGTTATTATGCGGGAAGTGTCGTATATCCGAAACAGTTTGCAGATATCCCAAGTGAGAAAAAGGCAGCAGAAATCTTTCAATTTATGCTAGGTAGTGACAATTATTACGAGCAGCTAAAAGAGCATGGATTTGGATTTGGCAAAATAAAGATTGGAGAATAAGGGATTTATGCAAAGTGAGAGAGAAAGTTATCAACAATTTATTCGAAAGAAAATCGTGTTATTATTCGTATTGTTTGTTCTTGTCCTTATATTGATTATGGTTTCTCTTGCAATGGGAACGACAAAGCTTTCCATACGAGAAGTATTGCTTACGTTAATCGGAAAAGGAACGAAGCGTGGTCAGACAATCGTATACGATATCCGATTTCCAAGAGTCCTTGCAGGAGTCTTAGTAGGCGGCATTTTAGCAGTGGCAGGAGCAGTCATGCAAAGCATTATGAGAAATCCCCTTGCCTCGGCCTCTACGTTGGGTGTATCTCAGGGAGCTTCCTTTGGCGCAACGATAGGAATTATCGTGTTTGGAGCAGGTGTTCAGAACTCCGCCTCAGCGGCACAGGCAGTTACGATTAATAGTCCATATATCGTAACGATTTGTGCCTTTATTGGTGGTGGGATTTCTGCTATCGTCATTTTGTTATTATCGAGGATCAAACAGGCAGGACCACAGGTATTGATTTTAGGAGGTGTGGCACTAAGTTCCCTTTTTAGTGGAGGAACCACCTTGGTACAATATTTTGCAGAAGATGTACAGGTGGCAGCAGTGGTATTTTGGACATTTGGGGATTTAGGAAGAACAAGCAAGAGGGAATTGTTGTTGCTTTTTATCGTGTTCCTGATTGCCTTTGCATTCTTTCTTTACCATAGATGGGATTATAATGCGTTAAACAGCGGGCATCAGGGAGCAAAAAGTTTAGGGGTGAACGTAGAGGCATTGATCCTAAGCAGCATGGTGATTGCAACACTAGCTTCCGCAATGGCAGTGGCCTTTGTAGGAATCATAAGTTTTGTAGGATTAGTGGCACCACATTGTATGCGCCATTTTGTAGGAAACGATTATCGTTTTTTGATTCCTGCATCGGCATTTAGTGGAGCAATCCTATTATTGCTTGCAGATTTATTTGCAAGGCTCGTGGTATCGCCAGTCATACTTCCAATTGGTGCAATTACGAGTTTTCTTGGTGCACCAATGTTCTTGTATCTTATTTTTAAAGGAGGATTACGGCATGATACAAATCAATGAGTTGTCCTTTGGCTATCATAAACATACTCCAATCTTAGAAAACATTTGTTTTGATATAGAGAAACATCAATGTATTGCGGTATTAGGCAATAACGGTGCAGGAAAAAGTACCTTGTTAAAATGTATCAATGGCATTATGAGGCCACAACAAGGTACGGTGTTAGTACAGGGAAAAGATGTGCTTTCGATGCATCGAAAGGAAATGGCAAAGAACTTGGCGTACGTAGCGCAGAAGAATGAAGCAACAAAGATGACCGTATTTGATACCGTATTGCTAGGAAGGAAGCCCTATATCAAATGGGAAGCGGCCAAAGAAGATTATGAGCTTGTAGAGAAGATGATTGATCAGATGGGGCTTAATGAGCTAAAGCTTTGTTATATTGATGAGATTAGTGGCGGAGAGCTACAGAAGGTCATGATTACAAGGGCGTTGGTACAGCAGCCCAAGTTATTGTTACTAGATGAGCCAACTAGTAATCTAGATCCCAAAAATCAATATGAAGTGATGGCAATGGTACAGAGGATTGCAAAAGAGCAACAAATCGCAGTCGTCGTAGTGATTCACGACTTGAATCTAGCACTTCGTTATTGTGACCGTTTCTTATTATTAAAAGACCAGAAAATCTATGCCTATGGCGGACATGAAATTATGCAGGAGGATACCATTAGTGAAATCTATCGTATCCCGGTAAAAGTAGAGCAATATCTTGGGGTTCGTGTAGTTATTCCGATTCCAGAGGGGGAACAAGTATGCTTCGTTTAATCAAGGACAGATGGAAGGAACAGAACGAGAATCTAGACGCAGTAGAGCAGATGTGGGATGTGATGGCAGAAGATTATCGCTTGTTCTCGATTCCAAAGTTTTCAGAAGATTCATTTTTAAAACTGCTAGAGGAGCATAATTTTATAAGGACAGAAGACCGAGTGCTAGATATTGGATGTGGTACT
>CALZJY010000284.1 GCA_945787925.1 uncultured Anaerosporobacter sp.
GGCGCTTACAAGATTGAAAGAGGGAAATAGAAGATTCTTATCCAATGATTCTGAGTTAATCAATGTCTCTGAACAGAGAAGACAACAATTAGAAGATGGACAGGAACCATACGTTGTCGTAGTATCTTGTTCTGATTCAAGGGTAACACCAACCGCAGTATTCAATGTAGGTCTAGGCGAAATCTTTGACGTTAGAATCGCTGGAAACGTAGTAGATAAAGATGCGCTAGGTTCCATCGAATATGGCGTAGAACATTTACATGCACCTCTAATCGTTGTCATGGGACATGAAAAATGTGGTGCTGTTACAGCAGCATATGATAAGTTAAAGAAGGGTACCGAAGTAGATGGAAATATCAAGTCCATCGTAGATAAAATCACTCCATCCATCAAGGATTCAGATGATTTAGATGAGGCAATCCATGACAATATTGATAAAGTTGCAGATACCATTGAAAATGATAAAATCGTGAAACATCTTATGGACCAAGGTAAAGTAAGACTAGTAAAAGCATACTATGCATTAGATGGAACGGTAACATTTGATGAATAAAAATACAGAAAACTGTCAGTCAAGCCAGGCTTGTCTGGCAGTTTTTTATTCCTGAGGGTATTGCCATTACGGTACAAATTTAAAGATTTATTTTATTAAAGTGGACAGAAATCGACATTTATGTTAAAATGATGAAAAAACTGGCAACATCATCTAGAAACGAAGGGAGCATTGCCAATGTATCAGGTATTCATTGACGGAAGTTGTCCTAAAAATGGTTTAGAGGCTTCCGTAGGAGGCTGGGCATACATCATCAAAGATGAGAGTGGAAGTACTGTGAAGCAGTCGTTTGGAAAGTTACGTGTCGGACCTCAAAACAGCACGAGAGCAGAACTAGAGAGTTTATATCGTGCATTACTCGCAATGAAGGAGATGGGCGGTACGTATGAAATTATTACGGACTATAAAGTCATCGTAGATTTAGTAGAGGGATTTGGAGCAAGAAAAGCAAATCGTGATATGTGGGATCAGATCGAGCCAATTATGTTATCCATGGCAGGAAGCATTAAGATTACCCATATCAATGCCCATGTAGAAAGTGATGATATTCGTAATACAAATAATAATGTAGTAGACAAGTTAGCAAGACAAGGGGCAAACAGTCTTTTAATTGCGCCAGTACCTGTATGATAAAAAGTATATAATTATACATCTACCTTAGAACATAGCCCAATTTATTTTGTACATAAACCACTGGGGGCAATTGCTTTCAGTGGTTTAATATTTTATAAAGGATAGGTGTATATGCAAAAGAAATTATCAAAAGATGCATATGGAGGGGTACATGGGAAAGATTATGTACCTTATGTGTCTAGCGGATCCAAAACTGGTGGCAGTCTTGCAATCATGGTAATCGGTCTTTTACTTGCTGCATTATTCGCGGCATCTACTGCTTACTCTGGTATGAAATCAGGACTTACAGTTGCTGCAGGTATTCCAGGATCTATCATTGGTTCTGGATTAATCGCAGCATTCGCAAAACAAAAGAGCATCCTTGGAAAGAACCTTGTACAAGGAATGGCTTCAGGTGGAGAATCCATCGCAAGTGGTATCATTTACGTATTACCAGCAATCTTATTAATTGGTTCAGACGTAGGCTTTATTGAAGGCGCGTTAGTAAGTATTGGTGGTGTATTCTTCGGAATTGGTATTGCTTCGTTAGTTCATAAAAATCTAATTGAAGAAGAACATGGAAATTTATTGTACCCAGAATCTATGGCAATTGCAGAAACGTTAGTTGCATCCGAAGGAGAAGGGGATTCCATGAAATACATGGGAATGGGATTTGGAATTGGTGGTATCATCACTGTACTTACAGGTTCCTTCTTAAATGTAGCAAACAATACAATTAGATATGTAAATGAAACGTTCTATAAATGGACATTAGAATTAGAAGTTAACCCATTATTACTTGGTATTGGTTTTATCGTTGGTATGGATGTATCCTTAACAATGTTTGCAGGTTCGATCTTAGCAAATTTCGCAGTATTGCCATTAATCAGCTACTTTGCAGAATTTGCAGCTTCTAACCACGCAGTATGGAACAATGCAGGTGTAGCGATTAACGAAATGATGGTAAGCGACATTGCAGGCAGCTATGTAAAATATATCGGTGCAGGTATGATGCTTTCCGGTGGTTTAATTGGTGCAATCAAATTGATCCCAACAATCATTTCTTCCATCAAAGAAACAATGGGCACAAAATCGGAAGGTGGAAAGAAAGGCTTTTCTTTTGCTACTATGGTATTGTTAGCATCCATCGTAATTGGATTCGTTGCAGCATTCTTAGTTTCTAATGGAAACTTTGTAATGGCAGTATTAGGAGCGTTATTATGCTTCTTTTTATCCTTATTATTCGTTATCGTTGCTGGTCGTTTAACTGGTACAGTCGGCACATCCAACTTGCCTGTATCCGGCATGACAATTGCCTCTCTTGTAATCGTGACATTAGTGTTCGTAATCATGGGATGGAAAGACTTAGAAAGCAACAAATCCTTACTTTTATTTGGTACGTTCATCGTAACTGCAATCGCTGTTGCAGGTGGATATAGCCAGTCTCAAAAAGTAGGATTTATCATCGGTGGTAAAAAAGAGGAAATGGATAAATACTTCGTTGCAGCCAGTATCGTTGGTGTAGTAGTGGTAGTAGGCGTTATCTGCTTACTTTCTGGTCAACTTTCTGTGACTGGTACAAAGCCACCATTCGCACTTCCACAAGCAAACTTAATTTCTACCTTGACTGCTGGTATCATGTCTGGTGAACTTCCATGGCATATGATCATCGTTGGCGTTGTATTTGGTATCGTTTTATTCTTATTAAGACTTCCAGTTATGACAATAGCAATCGGTTTCTACCTTCCAATCGCAACAACATCCATCATCTTAGTTGGTGCAATCGTTCGTTTATTCATCGAAAAGGTTTCTAAATCGGAGGAAGTAAAAGACGCTAGAGTAGCAAATGGTATCAGCTTATCTTCTGGTCTTGTCGCTGGTGGTTCACTCATCGGTCTTTTAGGTATCATCCTTCAAGTACTTGGGGTGATTGGTGGAGCACATCCTGCAGGATTTGCTGCAACAAATAGTATGGGTTATATATTACTTGTAGTATTAGTAGTATTTACTATACTTGTTTTATTAAAAGATAAGAAAAAAACAAAATAGTGGTTTTTTTAGTCATTCTAGATAGCTTTCTAGAATGACTTTTTTATTGTATCCCTAGAAACAATAAACCACCGGC
>CALZJY010000285.1 GCA_945787925.1 uncultured Anaerosporobacter sp.
GCTGGTGGTAAATTCGGCGGTGGAGGATATAAGGTATCTGGAGGACTTCATGGTGTAGGTGCTTCCGTTGTTAACGCTTTATCCGAATGGCTAGAAGTAGTTGTTTGTACAGATGGTAAGAAGTACATGCAACGTTATGAACGAGGCAAAGTTATGTATCCTCTAAAAGAAGTTGGTACAACGGATAATAGAGGTACGATGGTAACATTTAAGCCAGATGCTGAAATCTTTGAGGATACAGTATATGATTTTGATGTATTACAACAACGTCTTAGAGAAATGGCATTCTTAACAAAAAATATTAAGATTGTCCTTAAAGATGCTCGTGAAGAAGAGGAAAAGGTAAAAACTTTCCACTATGAAGGTGGGATTAAAGAGTACGTTGAATACTTAAATCACCACAAAGATCCACTTTATGAACCAATCATCTACTGCGAAGGGAAAAAAGATGATATTTATGTGGAAGTAGCATTCCAACATAACAGTTCATATACAGAAAATACGTACAGCTTTGTTAATAATATCAACACTCCAGAAGGTGGTACGCACTTAGCTGGTTTTAAAAATGCGTTAACAAAGACATTTAATGACTATGCTCGTAGTCAAAAATTCTTAAAAGACAATGAGCCAAACTTAAGCGGGGAAGATATTAGGGAAGGTCTTACTGCTATTATCAGCATTAAGATTTCAGAGCCTCAGTTTGAAGGTCAAACAAAACAAAAGTTAGGAAATAGTGAAGCAAGAGGTGCTGTTGACAGCGTAGTAAGCGAACAGCTTATGATCTTCTTAGAACAAAATCCTAATGTTGCAAAATTAATTTGCGAAAAAGCAGTACTTGCTCAACGTGCGCGTGATGCTGCAAGAAAGGCAAGAGAGCTTACAAGAAGAAAATCTGCTCTTGAAGGTATGAGCTTACCAGGTAAATTAGCAGACTGTTCCGACAAGGATCCTAAGAACTGTGAAATTTACATCGTAGAAGGGGACTCCGCCGGCGGTAGTGCAAAAACTGCAAGAAGCCGTGCGACACAAGCGATCCTTCCATTACGTGGTAAGATTTTAAATGTTGAGAAATCAAGATTAGATAAGATTTTAGTAAATGCCGAAATCAAAGCAATGATTACAGCATTTGGTACAGGTATTTCAGAGGATTTCGATATCAGCAAGTTAAGATATCACAAAATCATCATCATGACAGATGCCGATGTTGATGGGGCGCACATCAGTACGCTTTTATTAACATTCTTATATAGATTTATGCCAGAATTAATCAAAGAAGGACATGTTTACTTGGCACAACCACCACTATACAAAATCGAACGTAACAAACAAGTTCGTTATGCGTACAGTGATGAGGAATTAAACAAAATCTTAGTAGAACTTGGCCGTGATGGTAACAACAAGATCCAACGTTACAAAGGTCTTGGAGAAATGGATGCAGAGCAGTTATGGGAAACTACTATGGATCCTGAAAAGAGAGTTTTACTTCGTGTAACAATGGATGAAGATGCAACTTCTGAAATTGATATGACATTTACTACGCTTATGGGGGACAAAGTAGAACCTAGACGTGAGTTTATTGAAGCAAATGCGAAGTTTGTTAAGAACCTAGACATTTAATGATTTTACAAAATTGGAGGAAATGAAATGGACGAGAATATCTTCGATAAAGTGCATGATGTGGACCTGAGAAAGACGATGGAAACATCTTATATCGATTATGCCATGTCAGTTATTGCCTCTCGTGCGTTACCAGACGTAAGAGATGGGTTAAAGCCAGTACAAAGAAGAATTTTGTACGCAATGATTGAACTTAACAATGGCCCGGATAAGCCACATCGTAAATGTGCGCGTATTGTCGGTGATACAATGGGTAAATATCACCCACATGGAGACAGTTCCATTTATGGTGCATTAGTTAACTTAGCTCAGGATTGGTCTACAAGATATCCACTAGTAGATGGGCATGGTAACTTTGGTTCTGTGGATGGCGATGGTGCAGCTGCCATGCGTTATACAGAAGCGAGACTTAGCAAGATCTCCATGGAGATGCTTTCTGATATCAACAAAGATACCGTAGATTTTACACCAAACTTTGATGAGACAGAAAAAGAACCAGTTGTATTACCTTCTAGATTTCCGAACTTGTTAGTAAACGGTACAACAGGTATCGCAGTTGGTATGGCAACAAACATTCCACCTCATAACTTACGTGAGGTAATCAACGCAGTAATTAAGATTATTGACAATAGAATTGAAGACAAAGAGACGACGATGGAAGAATTGCTTGAACTTGTAAAGGGGCCAGACTTCCCAACAGGTGCAACAATCTTAGGTCGTAGAGGAATTGAAGAAGCATACCGTACTGGTCGAGGTAAAATCCGCGTTCGTGCTGTAACGGAAGTGGAACCTATGCAAAACGGAAAGAGCAAGATCATCGTAACAGAACTTCCTTACATGGTAAATAAAGCAAGACTAATCGAAAAAATCGCAGAATTAGTTCGTGATAAGAAAATCGATGGTATTACTGAATTACGTGATGAATCTAACCGTCAAGGTATGCGAATCTGTATCGAGCTTCGCCGTGATGCTAATGCAAATGTAATCTTAAACCAGTTATATAAACATACTCAGTTACAAGATACATTTGGTGTGAATATGCTTGCATTAGTAAACAACGAACCAAAAGTTCTTAACTTAGCAGAAATGCTTCACTACTATTTACGTCATCAAGAAGAAGTAGTGACAAGAAGAACAAAATACGATTTAAACAAAGCAGAAGAGCGTGCCCATATTTTACAAGGGTTGTTAAAAGCGCTTGATAATATCGATGAAGTAATCAGCATTATCCGTGGTTCTGCAAATGGTAACATTGCAAAACAACGTTTAGTAGAACGTTTTGACTTAACAGACGTACAAGCCCAAGCAATCATCGATATGCGTTTACGTGCATTAACAGGTTTAGAACGCGAAAAGCTTGAAAATGAATACGCAGAATTAATGGCTCGTATTGCAGAATTCAAAGCAATTCTTGCAGATGAGAAAAAACTTCTTGCCGTAATCAAAGAAGAAATCACATTAATCCGTGACAAATACGGCGATGATCGTAGAACAAGCATTGGATTTGATGAATTAGATTTCACAACAGAAGATTTAATCCCAGTGGAAGATGTGGTAATCGCAATGACTCATATGGGATATATCAAACGTATGACAACGGATAACTTCAGAAGTCAGAACCGTGGTGGTAAAGGAATCAAGGGTATGCAGACAATTGATGAAGACTT
>CALZJY010000286.1 GCA_945787925.1 uncultured Anaerosporobacter sp.
TTTGTTTGAAACAGAAGAAAATGACCATGGTATGAATTACCAGGTAAAATACTCGGAATTGTAATTGACATTTTTTGTAGGGTTAGTTATACTGAACTCATCAATTGATAATGACTATCAAAATTTATTCAACAATAGAGGGGGATTTATGAGAAAAAAATTACTTGGTGTTACACTAGCCGTAATGACATTAGCATTAGCTGCATGTGGAAGCAAAGATAACACGACTCAAAAAGAAAATGAACAAAAAGTAACTACACGTGTAGCTGTAGATTCTGAAAACAATAAAGTTGAAATTCCAGCAGAACCAAAAAGAATCGTAGATTTATCTGGTTCTAGCGATATCTTATCCGTACTTGGATTTGATGTGGTTGGTACATGCAACTCTGATGGATATGATTACACAAAACTTCCATCTTACTTAGAAGACTCTTTAAAAGATGCCAAAATCTTAGGTTACAGCATGTCTGACACAGTAGACGTAGAAGCAATCATCGGATTAAACCCAGATTTAATCATCATCTCTAAAGTACAAGCAGCTGCAAAAGATCAATTAGCGAAAATCGCTCCAACATTAGTAGTAAACTTAGAACAAGTTGACTTCAAAAAAGATTTCAATGCAGTAGCAAAAATCATGGACAAAGAAAACGAAGCAAAACAATGGTTAGAGAACTATGATAAGACAGCAAGCGAAGTATCTGCTTTGATGAAAGAAAAATTAGGTGAAAACGCTACTTACCTTTCCTTCTTAGCAAGCGCTGGTTCTAACTTTGTATTTACAAATGCTGCACTTGGTAACATCTTATACGACGATCTAGGATTAGCAAGACCAGCAAAGTTACCAGAACAAAATGATATGACACTTCCAGTAGTGACAAACGAAGGGTTAGCTAAAATCGATGCAGACTACATGTTCGTTGTTGCAACAGATGAAGATAAAGCAAACTTAGAAAAAGATGCTGTTTACCAAAACTTAAGAGCAGTAAAAGACAATAATGTAATCATGTTAACTGCAAGTCCTTACTTCAACCAAGGTTATAGCCCAGTAGGACGTTTAGTATTCTTAGAAGAATTAAAAAGCTTTACAGAGGAATTAAGCAAATAACAATGAATAAGAAAAATACGAGTATCGCAGTGGGCTGTAGCGTATTAGCAGTAATTGGGCTAATGATTGCTATATGCGCAGGTGTAAAAAGTATTTCCGTACGTACTGTTTTTGATAGTATCCTGCATTTCGATGCGAATGATATTGATATGCAAGTGATCAGAAACAGTAGGTTGCCAAGAGCAATTGCTACCGCCCTAGTGGGCGGTTTTCTTGGCGTTAGTGGGGCTTTAATGCAAGGGGTTACAAGAAACAACCTTGCAGAGCCTTCCTTAATGGGAATCAGTCAAGGGGCAACATTAGCTGTTGCCTGCCTGTTTGTCAGTCCAACTGTCTATGGAATTTTTGGAAATACAGTAGCCGCATTTGTCGGTGCGTCAATCAGTGGTCTACTAGTATTAGTCTTTAGTATGAAGAGTGCGAGAGCAGTCAATATGACTCGCTTACTACTTGCTGGTACAGCGTTAAGTACATTCTTCTTATCCTTAGCAAGTATCATCGCATTGATTAATAATCAATCACAAAACTTAGCATTCTGGGTAGCTGGTGGTTTCCGCAGCGTAACATGGATGAGTGTAAAGGTTGCACTTGTAATCGGAATCCTCTTCGTTACATTAGCCATCGTGTTATCTAAGAAAATCAATATTGTAAGCCTTGGAGAGGATGTTGCCATCGGACTTGGCGAAAATCCTTCCAAAGTAAGGGTATACACGATTTTAGTGTTAATCCCTCTTTGTGCAATCAGCGTTTCGATTGCTGGAAATATCGCCTTTGTTGGTCTGATCATTCCACATATCGTCCGTAAAATTGTGGGAGTGGATTACCGTATCATCGTTCCATTCTCCTTCTTATTTGGATCTACGTTACTAATCTGGTCTGACATCGCGGCAAGATTATGCAATGCACCATATGAAACACCAATCGGATTATTTACTTCCTTTATCGGTGTTCCATTGTTCTTATATATGATACGAAAGGAGAGAGTATAGATGAAAAATCGATTTAAGCTAGTGTTCGCTGCAAGTGCTCTCGTCCTTCTAGTTACCGTAATCGTTTGTTTACAAATCGGTTCTTACCATGTTCCATTTTTGGATGTGGTAAAAACCTTGCTTGGTCAAGGAGATTATCTGAACAATACGGTAATCTTTGATTTAAGACTTCCTAGAATCTTAATCGCAATGGCAGTAGGTGTTGCATTCTCTACTGCAGGTTGCTTATTACAAAGCGTTACAAAGAATGCACTTGCAGATCCTGGTATCATCGGAATCAATGCAGGGGCATCCTTAGCGGTCGTGCTACTCATTTTCTCTGGCGGAACCGTATACTATGACAAAATCGAAACATCCAGCATGTTTTTAATGCCAATCGTGGCAATCATCGGTGCAGTAGCATCGGCAAGCTTAATCTATGCATTAAGCTATAAGAAGAAAGTATCTCCAACGAGATTAATCTTAAACGGAATCGGTGTAAATGCAGGGTTATCTGCATGTATCACATTCTATCAGTTAAATATGAGTCAAGGTGATTATAACCAAGCCCTTACATGGACAAACGGAAGCTTATGGGGAAGCAGTATGAGTTTCTTCTATATAGTAGCACCAGTTGCCATTGTATTATTTGGAATCGCTATGTATAAAAGTAAAAAAATCGATGTGATGGATTTAGGAGATGAGTTGGCGACTGGTCTAGGTGTAGAAGTAGAGAAAGAACGTCGTTCTCTATTAGTCATCGCAGTTGTAATTTCCGCAGTGGCGACAGCAGTAGCGGGAAATATCTCATTCTTAGGATTATTAAGTCCTCATATTGCTAGAAAGTTAGTGGGGCCGGTACACAGAAGGCTGCTACCAGTTTCCGCAATCATCAGTATGGTAATCATCTTAGTGGCAGATGCTGTTGCAAGAACGATGTTTTCCCCAGTGGAATTACCAGTAGGTATCGTGATTAGTGTAATCGGCGTACCATATTTTATTTATTTAATGTTGACTACGAAGGAAGGGGAATAAGATGGCAAGAGAGCATGCAGTAGAAGTAAGCGGCTTACAAGCTGGTTATGACAACAATATCATTATCGAATCCATGGATTTAGTAATTCCGAAAGGTGAAATTACAATGATCATTGGATCAAACGGATGTGGAAAGTCCACATTATTAAAATCCGTTGGCAGAATCCTTCC
>CALZJY010000287.1 GCA_945787925.1 uncultured Anaerosporobacter sp.
TTGACGTTGTACTCGCCTAACTGCTCTTTATCTACTGATGACGTATCAATAATGACTCTGGCATTTACATCCACCTCATCTTTTGCAGTAGTATATCGATAATAATCAATTTCTGAATCCTTTTGATCTCGGTATACCGTTATTTCGAATGGATTAACGATGTCTGGTGCTTCCTTATCCTTGCTTAACACTTTGTTCTTTACATCTGCAAAGTAATCGATGGCCGCCACCTTCCCATCTAATAAGATGAATCGGATCTTAGTATTTCCTAAGGTCGCAATCCAGATTCCATTGTCCTGTTCTACAAGAGCATCCCCATATGCCGACTCTAACTCTCCCTGACTCGCACCTACCTTGATTCCTTCCTCGGTACTAATAGTCGGATCTGTCAGCATGATGGACTGCACATAGTCTTTCGTATCTCCTGGATACGTGGCAATCTTCATACCATCATATTCATATACATACTGCTTTCCTACGAATGCCTTCGTCTCATACTCTGTCTTTTTCTTTGGTTCTCCCAAGGAAGATACCAGTTTGTCTACCTCATCATTTACGGAAAGCGTATGCTTTCCGTATTGAAATTTATATCCACTCCACTCCTTTTTTTCTGGCTGGGCCATGGGGATTTCTTTTTCCACAGGCTGTGCTGTAGCATTTTTAGTACTCGTCGGATCCACCTTGTGGGAAGTATAACTTGTGGGATTCTTTTTTTGCGTCTTGGAGCTGCATCCTGCAACTACTAGGACTGCTGCAAATAACAATATTCTCCTCTTCATTTTTTATTATGGATTCTCCTTTTCTCATTCCAATGTCAACATGTTCCTTAGCCTCTTTCTACAAATGCCAGTTAGTGAAAAACAGCAGAAGATTTCCCTTCTGCTGCCCACTATTATGCACCCTTTGTTGCATTCGAACAATAATCGATTTCTTCAATTACGCCATCTGTCACGATGAACTTAAGAGTCATATTTCCTTTTTTGCATTGATACAAACCACCTTCGTCTGTTGCATCACTGTATGCTTTTTTAATTGCGTCTACGGAATCGCCAACCTTTACCCCCTCTTTCGTTGGGATGCTGGCATCCTTTACATATACATAACCTACTAAATCCTGTCCTTCGTTTTGGTAAGTGCCTACTTCTACTTTTCCATCACCATATGTATAAGTCTTACCTACGCTCTTATCTGCACAGCTTGGTGCCTCAAAGTATTTATACTCTCCTAACTTTTCTACGACTTCGCTAGATTTTTGATCCATAGTCACTTCCACGTTGTTATAAGAAAATACATAGCCATCTTTGCTTGCAGAACCATTACCTTGGCCCTTGCTTGTACTGCTTCCACATGCAGCAACTGTCACTGCCATGACCATGCCTACTAATACGCTCACTAATTTTTTCATTTTCTCGTCCTCTTTTCTTAATAGTTGACTACTTTACCGAAGGCTTCCACTTCCTTATATTGCGCCTGTTTCATATCATTATAGAATTTGACCTTTTCTTCATATACCTTGGCAATGTCTGCATCCTTCCTATGGTCTTCTAATCCATAGTTCTGCTTTAGCCAGTTACCAAAATACGTAGATAACTTTTCTGCACCGCTAAGGTTTAAATGAAGTCCTCCATCATACGTATCCTTCTTAAAATCAAGTCCTACCTGCTCCTTGCATTTTAAGAAGTTGATATATTCTACCTGATTCTTCTTTGCGTAGTCTTCCATCTGTCTATCCCATTCATCATACCAATATGGATAGAGGCTTGGTGCCTTGATCAATACGAGCTTAATATCATTCTCTTTACAAAGCTTCACCATCTTGTCCAAATACTTGTATGCGTTTTCTCCAAATGTATAATTGTTTAATGCCTTTCCTTTCGGTATATCCTCCGCTGCCTTCTCATCCACTCTCATATAATATCCGTTATGAGAGATTTTCTTAGAGTCGAACATATACCTCACATCATCTGAGTCTAAGTCGCTCCATCTAGAATGATATCGTAACAATGGGAATACGTAGGATAAAAAGCTTTCCCCTTCACACATGGACGCATTGATCGCATCTATCTTTGTCTTTGACCAACGCATGCCGTCTAGTGTCATACGGTTATAGGTCTCTTTTTGGGGTTGATCATATTTCATTGCAAGTACGTTAAATACTACAACTTTTGGTTTTTCATAACGAAGGGCATCCTCTAACATGGCATAGGATTGCCAGATCAGCTGCTGCGCACTGCCACGGATATAAGAGGTGATTCCATAGTCCTCCCACATCTTAATCGGAGAGAGGTTCTCATACACTTCACAGTCTCCTACCATCAGCACATCATGGTCTGTCGTTTCCTGATAATATTCAGCAGTTAGGGCCCCTTCTACTACACCCTTTACATACTTTGGCATCAGCAGACGTTGTAGTAAGAACAACGTTACTCCAATGAATGCGACTACCAATGTCGATCTGATTACTTTTTTCTTCATAACTGCCTCCTAGAACTGATTGTAAATAAACTGACTAGAATCATAACCAATGCCATAGGCACCGAAAATGAGGATTGCAAGGAATAGTCCATAGAAAATCGCATACCTTACAAGCACAGGCTTCGTTGCGATTTGTTCTCGCACGCTGCCTTTCCCAATCAATTCTAAGTTACTTACTAATATAAATAATGCAACCGCAACTGCCACTACGGCATAATCGTATCCCGTAAGGCCAATTTGCAATAAGGATCCGTCTACAAAGATCTTAGGATTGAACTTCGTAAACATCTCTCCCCACATACGGTAGGTAAGCGGTACATCACGATAACAATCAAAGGAACGCAAGCAGCTCATAAGCAAGAACGTCCTTACGATACAGAAGAACCGATACCACCACTTTGGCTTCAAGTCTGGGAAACGGGAATGGAAACGCTCATATAATGGCTTGCACTCTTCGGAAACCAAGATTACCAAACAGTTCATAAGCCCCCATACGATAAAGTTCCATGCAGCTCCATGCCAGAAACCAGTGACAAACCATACGGCGATTGTTGCAATATAAACTGGAATCCTCTTACCAATCGCATCTCCAAATTTCTTACGGGAATTCTTTGATAGCTTCAGCATTGGCTGACAGACACTGATTGGATAGAATAAATACTCCTTAAACCAGGAACCAAGAGAGATATGCCAGCGGTTCCAGTATTCCACGATATTCTTAGAGAAGTATGGCTGTAAGAAGTTTTCCTGTACCTTGATGCCAAACACTTCTGCGATACCGATCGTAATATCAATTCCA
>CALZJY010000288.1 GCA_945787925.1 uncultured Anaerosporobacter sp.
CTGCTACTTCTTTTCCCTTTAGCTTTGTACCAGCGGCAACGCCTTCTTTTTCTACACGTACAGCTTCCGGCGCAGCATAACTTCCACCTTCTCCAAGGAATTGGTCCACGGTTGGATAGAAGTCTTGTGGTTTTTCACCTTTTCCAGTAAATCCACATGCATAATATGTGTAATCATTTTTTTGGTGTCCACGCTCATCAAAGGATAGCGTTGGTGTCACTTCCATTCCACAATCAGTTACATCAATCTGATGTAGCAATGAAGTTACATGTCTATGGTCTCTGATATTATCTGCACTTCTTCCATAAATCGGAATCGCTGCAATTGGTGTCACCACAAGTGTTTCTTCGCAAACATTTTTCACTTTTACCAATGTCACTTCAATGTTCTTATCAACAGGAATAAAAGAAGTTACTTCTGCCTGTAGACCGTATTTTTTAGAAGTACGAGTAAGTTTCTGCCATAAGAAACCTGCTTCTAATGTACTTTCATCCTGCTCTTCCGTAAACTTTTTATATTCCTGTTCTGCAGAACTTCCACATACAGACCAAGCACCTTTTCCTTTAACCATGCACCAGAAATTTCTGGTGCTACGGTTATTATGAAGATTTTCTACACTAACTGGCTCTAAGAGGAAATGATTTTGATCCAATTTACTATCTCCACCAAGATTTGGTGTGATACTGGATTTTAAGCCCTTTTCTCCTGCTAATGGTAGATACATATAACTATAATTTTCAGGGCATTCCATTACGAATGTTCCATTCTTATCAATAAATTTCATATTAACAAGTTCTCCCCGCTTCTATTCAGACATATATAATACAATCTCAGTGTCTTTCGTTAATTGTGATTCTTTAATATAGTTACCTTCGATTTCTGTACCATTTACAAGAAGTCGTTTGCATCCAGACTCTACATGGCCTGGGTTCTTAACTGTAATATGAAGATGACATCCTCTGAAATCCTTTTCGATTTCAAAGCTTTCCCAGCTTGCTGGAACAGATGGATTAATACAAATTCCATGGAAATCTGGTCTCATACCAAGAATACCTTCTACACATCCAACCATTACAGTAGATGCAGTTCCTGTTAACCAGTGTACATGGGATTCACCGAAGTTTGGACTAGCTTTTCCTTCTGTGAATTGTCCATAGCAGTATGGCTCT
This sequence comes from uncultured Anaerosporobacter sp., assembly GCA_945787925.1. Lineage (GTDB taxonomy): Bacteria > Bacillota > Clostridia > Lachnospirales > Lachnospiraceae > KM106-2. Next base: position 1,170 of record CALZJY010000288.1, read on the forward strand.
AACTTTCTAATTTCGGCTTTGTCGTTCTGTGCAGCTGGCGCATTTTCCATGAAGTAAGTGAATGCTCTTTCTCCATGACCTTTTAGTGCTTCTGCAAGAATAAGCCAACCTTGAGATTGAGAGAAGATACCCGCATTTTCTTTCGTTCCTGCATTATAGATAACTGCTAATGCTCCATTGAATGCATGTGCATGATATGGAGGATCCATTAAGACAGCACCGAACTCTGTATTTAATTGTTCGTATACGTTATTTAATGCTTTTTCCGCTTGTTCGTCAGTAGCAAGACCACTGATTACAGACCAACTTTGAGGATTTAACCACATATTTGCTTCTGGATCTGTACGTTTTCCAATTGTTTCTCCTGCTTCTGTAAATCCACGAATAAATCTATCTTCATTCCAGCAAAGTTCTTGAATTAACTTTCCTGCTTTTTCCTGAGTCTCATTTAAGAATTCTAAGTATTCTGTATCATTTTTATATGTTGCAAATTCTTTTAAGATTGTCATTGCATAATAGTATTGGAATGCAACGAAAGAGGATTCTCCGTCTTTTCCTAATCTTAGACAATCATTCCAATCTGCATAAAGTCCTGCTGGAATTCCATGAGGTCCTAAATGGTTCATAGAGAAATCAATCGCACGTTTTAAATGTTCATATACTGTTCCTTCGCCCTTATTAGCAAATGGAATAACTTCATCGATAAACGCAAGATTTCCAGTTTCAGCAATATATTTGTATACTGTTGGGAAAAGCCAAAGTGCATCATCTGCACGATAATGAGGATGTCCAGTTTCTTGTACATAAGAAGCATCGTCTGGTGTATCTTCGTGTCCTGCATTATGAGTAAATTTAACTAATGGAAGTCCACCACCATTATCTACTTGTGCAGATAACATGAAACGAATCTTTTCTAATGCCATTTCTGGTGCAAGATGGATTACACCTTGGATATCTTGTACTGTATCGCGGTAGCCGTATCCATTTCTAAGTCCACAATATGTAAAGGACGCTGCACGAGACCAGATAAATGTCATAAAGCAGTTGTATGCATTCCATGTATTAATCATTGTATCGAATTCAGGACTTGGTGTTTTTACTTGGAAATGTTCAAGTTGACCATGCCAGTATTTAATTAAAGCTTCTAACTCTTCCATACATACCTTTTTTGTATCCGTGTATGTATTTAAAATCTCTGCTGCTTCTGCATCATCTTTCATACCAACGATAAATGCAATTTGTTTTTCTTCTCCTGGTTCTAATGTAATAACCGTACTTAATGCACCACATGCATTTTCATTATAATTACCTTTATTGCAAAGTACTCCTTCTGTAACCCCTACTGGATTGTGATATCCGTGGTAATTTCCAAGGAATTCTGCTTTATCTCCACACCAGCTAGATACTTCTGCACCTGCTAATCCAATAAAACGAGTTGTAACAACTTTATTGTCAACTTCTTCTCCCTCTTTTAGTGCATCTAAGTTAGCATGAATGAACTGACACACGCGGTTTTCATGAAATTCACTTTGTGTAATAAACTGTGAATATTGAAGATTTACTTGATCTTGCTCGTAATTGCTGTTGTTTGTAAACTCCGCATATCCTGTTACTGTAATTTCTCTTGTAACATCCGAATCATTTTTTACACTTAAATTCCATACTTCATAGGATTGATTTAATGGAACATAGTAAAGAGCTTCTGAATGGATTCCCTTGTAGTCTGCATTCATTTTTGTGTATGCAGTACCATGGTGGCATTCACTTTTATACTCTTCTAAATCTTTGCCGACTGGCTGCCAAGAAGCAGACCAAAAATCTTTGCTTTCATTATCTCTAAGATAGATGTATCTACCTGGTTGATCAAATTGGTTAAAAATGTAGCGTAGAATTCTACCATTCGCTCCTGATTTTGCAAAGCTATATCCCCCAGCATTATTAGAGATAATAGCACCATACTCTGGGGAACCTAAATAATTTACCCAAGGCGCTGGTGTATCTGGTCTAGTAATGACATATTCTTTTTTGTTATTATCAAAATATCCATATTTCATTTTTATTTTTCTCCTATCCTTAACTTCTTTCCTTAACTGTACAAAAATAA
>CALZJY010000289.1 GCA_945787925.1 uncultured Anaerosporobacter sp.
GGCCTTTTTTATTGCATAGGGGATTCTTCGCAATTTCCTATGCAATAAAAAAGTTGTCGCAATCCATTTTAGGATACGACAACTCGCTTTCTTTTTATTATGCAATTAGGTAGATAAAATATGCTACATATGCTGCAAGCATAATAGCTCCACCCCAGCGTTGTAATTTCTTTGTACGTAATGTTACTAATAATAGGAGTACACCTGCCATAATTGCAACTACCATATCTACAATAAACTTCGTTTGGAATGCCACTGGAGTAATGAGTGCGGTAGTTCCTACTACAAACAAGATATTAAATAAATTACTTCCTACAATATTTCCAATTGCAATATCTGCCTTTCCCTTTTTTGCTGCCGTAATCGACGTACATAGCTCTGGTAGAGAAGTGCCAAGGGCCACTACAGTAAGTCCTATGAAACGTTCGCTAAGCCCTGCCGCACTAGCGATTGCCTTTGCTGCGCTTACGGATACATCACTTCCTAAAATGATAAGTGCCACACCAACGACACTCATGAAAATAAGCTTTACAATCGAATCATGATGTTCTTCCTGTGCAGGCTCTTCTTTTCCCTTCTTTGCCATATATAGTAAGTATCCAAGATAGACTAGGAATAATGCCCATAAAATCACACCATCCACTCTTGATACCGTACCACCAATCACGCCCATTGCAAGCAATGCAGCCGTTGCCAAAATCATATATGGAATCTCATATTTTAATGTTGACATTTGCACTGCAATTGGTGTAATCACTGCTGTCAGCCCTAGAATAACGAAAATATTTATAATATTGCTTCCCACAACATTTCCGATCGTGATATCTGCACCATTCTTAAATGCTGCAGTAATACTAACAGCTGCCTCTGGAGCACTTGTCCCCATCGCAACGATGGTAAGACCGATTACTAGCTGAGGAATCCCATAACGCTCCGCAATTGCTGACACACCATCGACAAAGAAATCTGCCCCTTTGATCAGCATATAAAACCCTACTACCAATAATACTAGCTGTATTAATAACTCCATCATTTTCCTCCTATATCTGGTTATTTCGTTTCTTGAGAACTTTTAAGCAACATGTGCTATAAAGAACAAAGTGTGCAAAAAAAAGACCTCTAGCTCTAATTTGTGCTAAAAGTCTTGTTCTCAATCATAAATAAGATGAGTGTACAACCACGATCAATATCGGGGTATGTTGATTGTACTTTATAACTACTCCCTCTTAACAAGATTTATTATACGTATTTTTTCTAAAATTACAATCCCTAAACACGAACAGATTGTGTATTCTACGCTTTCTTTTTCAGCCATTTTAGTTGTCTCCTGCAAATAATGGCGTAGATAAATAGCGGTCGCCGGAATCTGGTAATAAAACTACGATTGTCTTTCCTTTATTTTCTTCTCTTTTTGCCACTTGTGTTGCTGCATATAATGCTGCCCCAGAACTGATCCCCACTAAAATTCCTTCCTTATGGGCGATCTCTCTTCCTGTTGCAAATGCATCCTCATTGGATACTTGGATGATTTCATCATATACTGCAGTATTTAGTACTTGAGGGACAAATCCTGCTCCGATCCCTTGAATTTTATGTGCCCCTGGTCTTCCACCTGATAGTACTGGACTTGTTTCTGGCTCTACTGCAATTACTTGCACCTTTGGATTTTTAGATTTTAAATATTCTCCAACTCCTGTTACCGTTCCACCAGTACCAACGCCAGCAATGAAGATATCTACTTCGCCATCTGTATCTTCATAGATTTCTGGACCAGTTGTCTTTCTATGGATTTCTGGATTGGCTTCATTCACGAACTGCCCTAGTACGATAGCTCCTTCAATTTCATTTGCTAACACTTCTGCTTTCTCAATGGCACCTTTCATTCCTTTTGTACCATCTGTTAACACGATCTGGGCACCATAGGCACGTAATAGTTTTCTACGTTCCACGCTCATCGTTTCTGGCATTGTGAGTATAGCCTTGTATCCTAAGGACGCTGCTACCGCTGCAAGGCCGATTCCTGTATTGCCTGATGTAGGTTCGATAATCGTTGCACCTTTTTTTAGTAACCCTTTTTCCTCTGCATCTTTGATCATGGCAAAGGCAATTCTATCCTTTACGCTTCCTGCAGGATTTAAATATTCTAGTTTCGCAAGGATTGTAGTTTCTGTTACTCCATTCGCTGCCGCATAGTTTACAACCTCAAGTAATGGTGTTCTTCCAATTAATTCTGTGGCACTCCTCTTAATATTTTTCATAACAACATCCCTTCTAATTCCTGGCTTTTAAATAAATATAGTAGTATTATAGATTTTTAATTCCTACTTGTCAATTAAGTATTGTATGATTTATTTTTGTCTTTATTATTTTTTCTAATTAAATCTCAATTCATACCATTTTACAGTATTCTAGTTTCAATCAAATTCCATCCTATTTATTTTTATACCTTGAATTATGCATAAAATATTGTGAACTTTCCTTGTTTTTTTGTACAATTTTACCCTTGTAGAATTTAGAAAAAAGACTAAACTACAAGGTATAAAAAATAGAGTGAAAGGATGATTCATATGAAGAATAGAAACACAAAGAAACCCGCAACCAATAAAGTAAGTGCCGCATTTTCCGAGGATGGCGCACAAAGCTCTACTGTTACACCAAATAAAAAACATCATAAAAAACCAAAAAAACAATACCTATAAGAACGAAAAAAGCTGCCCAGTTTACTGTGACAGCTTCTTTTTCTATATTATACGATAAAATAAATCGCTAACGGAATGCAAAGTGCATAGATTCCTACATGAAGATCTTTTGCTTTTCCTGTAAATACTTTGATTACTACGTGAGCTAAAATACCAGCTGCGATACCGTCTGCGATAGAACCTGCAAATGCTCCGAAAAGAATCATTAAGAATGGTCCAAATGCTTCTGTAAAATCAGAGTAATCTATGTTTTCCATTCCTTGAATCATCATGAATCCAACGAAGATTAATGCTGGAGCTGTTGCTGCGGATGGAATGATTGCACAAAGTGGCGCAATAAATACCGTACCAAGGAAAATTAGCCCTGTTGTAAGTGCTGTTAATCCTGTACGTCCCCCTGCTTCTACACCTGCAGTAGATTCTACATAAGTCGTAACTGTTGTAGAACCAACGAATGCACCTGCTACGGATCCAATTGCATCTACTAAGAATGGTTTTTGGATTTCTGGGAAGTTTCCTTTTTCATCTAACATTCCTGCTTTTCCAGCAACCCCAAGTACCGT
>CALZJY010000290.1 GCA_945787925.1 uncultured Anaerosporobacter sp.
TTTACAATTTATCTTGCTTGCAGCCATTGGAAGCGTGGTCGGAATTGTAGTTGCCTTTTGTGGTTCGGATTTTGTAACGAAGTTCGTATCGTCCTCCATCGGTCTTCGTTGGAACGCTTCCTTTAGCATGATTTCATTAGTGACAACGCTTGCAATGATCTTTGTATTCGTGATAGGAATCGCAGTAAAGACTTCCTCAAGATTAAAAAAGATTACACCAATTGTGGCACTTAGAAATGGACTATCGACCTATAGCTTTAAAAAGAATTATCTTCCTTTGGATCGCACGAGAGGGAATTTACAGTTACTACTTGGGTTGAAACAAATGCTGTATGCAAGAAGGCAGAATCTTTCCATGGGACTGATTGGATTCCTAATGGCATTTACCTTTATGATCGGATTTACCATGCTTGAAAATTTCACTGGTCCAGACACTGTATTGATTGAGTTAGCAGGTACGGAGAAAGCAGATATTTGCATTGGATTTAAGTCGAAAGAGCAAAGAGATCAGGTAGAGAAAGCGCTTGCAACGTATGATGAGATTCGTAAGACATTACATTTTCAATATGCGAATTTAGTAATTGCAGCAAATGGAAAGGACATCTCTACAAATGCCAATGTATGTAATGACTTTGGGAAACTAGAAGTTAGAACAGTATTTGAGGGAAGATATCCAAAGAGTGACAATGAGATGGTAGTAAGCAATTTAGTTGCGAAAAGGCTATCCATCCAAGTAGGAGATGTAGTCACAGTAAAAGGAAAAGACGGAAATAGGGAATATATCGTGGTTGGATTAAATCAGCATATCAACCATTTAGGAAATACGTGTACGTTAACAGAAGAGGGAATGCGCCGCAGCAATGGGGAGTATTTTAATGACACGGTCAATATCTATGTAAAAGATGGAGTAAATGAGGCGGCATTTATGAGCAAGCTTGAGAAGGATCTTGCAGATAATACCCTTAGCTTTGTCAATATGAAAATCACGTATGAAAATAGTTTGAAAGAGATTCAGGAACCGGTGAAGTATATGTGCATTCTCTTAAATCTAGTAGTCGTATTGGTTGTAACCCTAATCTTATTTTACATGATCAAAGCGAAACTTGCCCAAGATAAGACGATATTAGGAATACAAAAAGCAATGGGATTTACAACAAGACAGTTAATCGTACATCAGGTAATCTCCTTCTGTATGGTCATGTTAGTAAGTTTCGTACTTGCAGCGGTAGCATTTAGCCTGTTTTCAACCTCAATCTTTACACTGATGTTCCAGGGAACTGAGTTTAAGAAATGTTCCTTAGAGATATCGGCACTTACCATTGTGGGAACAGGAATCGGACTTACGATATTCGTGGTAGTAGTTACTTCCTTAGCATCCTTACGGATTCGTAAAATTAGTCCAAGACAATTATTTATGGATTAACGAGAAGGAACACGCTTTGCGAGTTGTTTGCGTAAATAAAAAACGCCCCTCTTACATACTGTGTACAAGAGGGGCATTTTTAGTTCCAGATTAGTGAGAACCGCAGCTGCAGTTTCCACCGCAGGAACAGTCATCGCTTCCACAAGAACCACCACAGCTACAGCCATGGGAGTCTTCTTCAGTGATTCCAAGAGCAAACTTCGTAAGGTTTGTTTCTCTCTTTTTCATCAATTCATCTGTGCTGTAGATGATCTCCATGCTGTCTACTGGAGTTGTTTCGCAAGCACGGGATTCTTGTCCGTTTACTAAGATTAGGCAACCGTTGCAGCAACCGTTTTCTCTTTTATTATAATAACATGGAGCTGGGATATAGATGCCATGTTCCTTTGCAATATCTACAATGTTTTTTGTGGAATCTTCTACGTTCCACTCATTACCGTCAAAAATAATTTTCATTGGTTCTTCTCCTTTACATACTACTCTATCATTATGTGATGGATTTGAAATAGAGACAACTAGAAAGATATACCAGAAAAAAGAGGTGAAGAATGTTGAGTAGAGGGAATAAAGGGCGTATAATGAGGAAAGAAGGGAGGAACCTTTATGAAAAAGTACATAATAACACTACTTATGGTAGCTACGATCTTACTTACGTTACCTCATGATACTGTATCGGCCGATATGGGCCCAAAACCTTCCGTTGTCGTTTCTTTTGAAGGGATTGAAGAAGAGTTTTACTACGTAACTCTGCTTTCGAAAGACAATAATGTAGGACCTTGGAGCACGAATACCAAGTATCACGAAGGGTATAGAGGCGGGAGTAAAGAGGTTTGGAAAAAATTTAAACAATATCAAGATGTGGATGGATTTTCTTTTATTGGATTTTATGACAAATGCACGAACAAGCAGCCATTTCGATGGGGGTATTATCCGCCTGCTGAGTTTAAGATTCTAGTCTATCTTCCAAAACAAGATAAGATGATTATATCCAAGAACACGTATACCCAGTATGCATTCGATAGCTATTATACATGCAATCTGACAAAAGAGGGGATTGCAGCAGGAGACTTAGACCGCAAAGGTGGAAGTGTGCTAGCTGAATATCCAGTTTCCAGCGAGATTGGGTGGATGCTTTGCAGAATCGCTGCAACGATTGTAATCGAGTTAATCATCGCATGGTTCTTTGGATATCGTAAGAAAAACCAAGTAGTCGTAATCTTGCTTACGAACTTGGTTACACAGACTGTATTAAATATCATCATTCATTTAGTCGTGATGAAACGAGGCTCTTTCCCAATCATAAGTGGTTACTTCTGGGTAGAACTATTGATAGTCGTGATGGAAGGGTTCTTATATCAGAAGTTACTTTCCAAGGGTGAGGAAACGAAGAAAGGATGGAGGTCTCCTTGGAGTTATTCCATTGTGGCAAACGTGGTGTCATTTCTGGTGGGAGTGCTGCTTTCAGGAGTCGTACCTCAAATGTTTTAGATACAAAAAAGCAACCTGTAAGAAAAACAGGTTGTTTTTTTGTTTGTCCAAATCCACGTCCCCCATAAGTTATGGCTCATAATAGTAGTGGTCTAATTCGTTATGTAACTGTTCAAGTGGAAGGTTATACGTTTTTGCCAAAGAAATTGCCTGTTTTAAAGAGGCCTTAATCTTCCCCCATTGATCTTCCTGGTACCGCTTTTGGGAGTTGTCTGTCACAAAGCTTGCCTGGTCATCAATGGTATGGATGAGTTGTTGTTTTTCTAGTTCCATATAGGCCTTCTTTGTCGTTGTAACGCTGATATGGAGCGCCCGTGCTAGAGCATGGATGCTTGGGAGCGGCT
>CALZJY010000291.1 GCA_945787925.1 uncultured Anaerosporobacter sp.
TGGCACCGAATAGTAACTCTGAAGATGTCGATATTCTGACTCCGTAATCGTTACTTCTACGCCGCCAATCTCATTGATTACATTTTCAAATGCTGCGAAATCCACTAATACATATCCATCAAGACGCACTCCAAAATTCGTCGCGATGGTCTGGTATACCAATGGCACTCCACCAAAGGAGTATGCCGCATTAAAACGGTTGCTTTCGTATCCCGGGATTTCTACATACATATCCCTCATCAGGGAAGTTAATTTTAACTGGTTATGCCTCATATCAAGAGTCGCAATCATCGTGGAATCCGAACGACCGATCGTCGTCTGGCTTGCTCTCTTATCAGAGCCGATTAATAAGATATTGATAATCTTATCATCGCCAATCACATCGATGTTAGATAAATCAACATCATTGATATCTCCCTCTTGCGCATCCCCTCTCGTATTTAAGATGGAATTCATCGCACGCTCTGCCTGTGCCACTCCATAGCCTACTAAGATCGATAGAATCAAGCAAAGGCTGATTAACACTCGCTTCCTTCTTTTTCGTCTTTTTTTCTTCTGTATATACTGCTTACGTGCCTTTTTCTTGCGTACAGCATACTCATCCTCATACGTGGATTGCGTCGTCTGTCTCATTCTAATATCCTCACATTATAAATAAACTATTCCGGATTATCCTACTCCTAAAAGCTCTTTTACAAGCCTTACTGCATCCTGTGCATCGGTAGAATATCCATCTGCACCAATCTCTTCGGCAAAGCTTGGTGTTGTGACCGCTCCGCCAATGATGACCTTCGCACGAAGATTTGCCTCATTCTTCATATTCACGACTGTCTTCATTTCCATCATGGTAGTGGTCATAAGGGCACTTAGACCAATCACGTCCGCATCATGTTTCTTTGCTGTCTCAATGATTGTCTCACTTGGAACATCTTTTCCTAAATCAATTACTTCAAATCCATAATTCTTTAACATAAGTACGACAAGGTTCTTTCCAATATCATGAATATCTCCTGCAACGGTCGCCATTACGATCGTTCCTAGCTTTCCACCCTCGTTTCCCTCTTTTAAAAGGGGTTCTAAATAATCAATGGCCTTCTTCATCGTTTCCGCGCTTGCAATCAGCTGTGGAAGGTAATAAACTTGTTGGTCAAACAGCTCTCCTACCTTGTTGATTGCAGGAATAAGCATTTCATCTAGGATGTCTGCCGCCTTATTTCCTGCCGCAATTGCTTCCTTCACATGGGAAACGATATGTTTTCCATTTCCCTTTAGCACTTCTTCATAAATGATCGAAGTCTTCTCTTCCTCTGAGCCGGCCTCTTTCTTTGTAGAAGGAGCCTTCTCTTCGGACTTCTTGCTCACGCTGACTGGATGGGCCATGACATGGTCGATATAACAAATATCGGCTCCTTCCTTATTTAACAACAGGTCAGACGCAAATGCAACATTCATTAACAATTCCTGACACGGATTTGCAATGGCCATTGTCAGTCCTTCACGAATCGCAAAGGATAAAAACGTACTGTTTACAAATTGGCGTTCCGGAAGTCCAAAGGAAATATTGCTTAACCCGCAAACCGTTGCCACTCCAATCTCATTCTTACAGTAACGGATGGTCTCCATAGCCTGAAGAGCTGCCGCTTTATTGGCTCCTACGGTATTTACTAGGGCATCTACGATGATGTCTTGTTTCGACAGACCGAGTGCTTCTGCCCTTTCAATAATAGTATCAATAATATTTCTTTTTTCATCCATGGATTTCGGAAGTCCTTCCTCAGACAATGGAAGAAGGATGAACATCGCTCCATATTTTTTTGCGATTGGTAGAAGCCGTTCCATCTTTCCCGTTTCCATGGAAATCGAGTTGATCAGTGCACGTCCTGGATAGATGCGAAGGGCTGCCTCGATGACTTCTACATGGCTAGAATCGATACATAATGGCACGTCTACGACTCTCATTACTTCGTAAATTGCCTTTTGCATCATTTCCTTTTCATCAATTCCGTTGGTTCCCATATTGATATCTAGGATTTTCGCTCCTGCCTCTACCTGTTCCTCGGCATACTGTGCCACTAATTCTACTTCTCCATTACGGAGTTGTGCCTGAAGGTCCTTCTTTCCGGTCGGATTGATACGTTCGCCTACTATGATAAATCTGCCATCCATATCGATTGGAAGAATCGTTCTCTCTGTAGAAAGCACCGCCTGCTTCTTCTTTCCTTCTCTATACGGCGCATGGCTGTTTGCAACAGAGGCCAGTGCCTTGATATGGTCGATCGTCGTTCCACAACATCCGCCTACGATGGTTGCTCCTGCCTCGATTAACATCTCTACTTCTTCTGCAAATTGCTCTGCCCCTAAATTATAGATGGTCTTTCCATCAATCAATAGCGGCATGCCTGCATTCGGCTTCGCAATAATCGGAACCGTTGCCACTTCCTTCATACGACTTACGATGCCACACATCTTCTCTGGTCCAGTCGAACAGTTTACCCCTACCGCGTCAGCGCCAAGTTCCTGCAACACTACCATGGCTGCTTCCGGAGTCGTTCCATAAAGCGTACGCTCGTCCTCATTGAAGGTAAGCGAGACCATGATCGGAAGGTCACATAGCTCTTTGATTGCAAGCACTGCGGCACGACATTCCTGTAAGCTTAACATCGTTTCTACGACAAATAAGTCCACACCTGCCATCAATAGGTAGCTGACTTGTTCTTTATAAATGTCTACTAACTCCTCGAACTGCATCTTTCCCATCGGATAGAGCTGTTCTCCTGTCATCGTAAGGTCCCCTGCGATATAGGCCTTCTTTCCAGACTCTTCTACTGCCTGTCTAGAAAGCGCTACCAATTCCTCATTGATTGCACCAACCTGCTCTTCTAACCCATATTCTGCAAGCTTGATTCGGTTTGCAGTAAAGGTCGGTGCATATACGATATCGCTGCCTGCCGCGATATATCCTTTTTGTAACTCTACAAGTACTTCTTTATGTTCTAAAATCCAGGTTTCTGGGCAGCATCCCATCTGCATCCCATTTGCCTGTAAGTTTGAGCCAGTCGCTCCATCTAATAACACAATCTTTGACTGCACTAACTGTTTGAATTCCTCACGGTTCATAGCTTTCTCCCATCTACTTACTACTTCTGTTTCTTCACGTTTATTCTTTCTAATAGGCTTACACGGTTAAATGGAAGCATGAAATAAAATCCATCCGCAAAGTCGCTCATCTTCTCGATCAGCTCCTTGGCAAG
>CALZJY010000292.1 GCA_945787925.1 uncultured Anaerosporobacter sp.
GAAACCTCATTTTAATCGTTATGAAGTACGTGTCAAACGTGGCAAATGTATTAGTGGAAAACTTCGGTATCGGTGGTATCACTACGGTAGAAGAAGATATGGAAATGTTCTTCCCAGAAACAAAAGCTTCTGCAAATGGTGCAGTAACAAAAGATATGATCATCGGTGATATCTTAAAAGCAAACCCAGAACATGCAAATGTATTATTAGCAGCTGGCATGCACTGCCTAGGATGTCCATCCTCTCAAGCAGAATCTTTAGAAGAGGCTTGTATGGTTCACGGACTTGATGTAAACGAGCTTTTAGCAAAATTAAACTAATTTACAACTTATAAAAACTCCAACTTTTGAAAAGAATAAAGATTAGACCTTAATATAAATAATATGTTAGAAAAAGAGCTCCCTCGAAGGAAACTTCCTCGATGGGGCTCTTTGTATATTTTCCATAGAATCTCGAATACTAAGGGAGAAAAAATGGAAAGCGAGGAGTTACCAGTGGGTAATAATATGGATTTAGGATATGAGATGTTCTGCTATCAATGTGAACAGACAGCAGGCGGAAAGGGATGTACGAAGTTAGGGGTATGTGGAAAGACTCCAGAAATCGCCAATTTACAAGATCTTTTAATCTATCAAATCAAAGGAATTAGCTGCTATGTAAAACCATTGATTGAACAAGGCGAACGATTAGATAAGACGATTGTAAGCTTCGTAGAAAACGTCTTATTTACGACACTTACAAATGTAAACTTTGATGCAGATGTACATGTGAGATTATTAAAGGAATCTCAAAAGATCAAAGAAGAATTACAAAGCAGAGTGGGAGAAATCCCAAACCATACCGCTCAAACAACCTACAAATTACCAGAGACAAAAGCAGAGATGTTAAAAGACGCACCGATAGCAGGTATCATGTATGATAAAAGCTTAGATCCAGATATCCGTTCCTTACGCCAGACGATCATTTACGGCTTAAAAGGGATCAGTGCATATGGACATCAAGCAAGAGAACTTGGATACTATAGCGATCAAGTGGATAATTTTTATCTGTTAGCACTAGAAGCGGTGACGGACGACAATCTAACAGTAGAAGATTATATCCGTTGGACAATGCGAACAGGCGAAATGGCTATTGAAGTCATGAAGAAACTAGATGAGGCAAATACTACGATTTACAAAAATCCAGAACCTCATAAAGTTAATGTTCATATTAAGAAAGGTCCATTTATCATCGTATCCGGTCATGACTTAAAAGACCTAGAGATGATCTTGGAGCAAACAAAAGGAAAAGGCATCAATGTATATACTCATGGCGAAATGATTCCATGCCATGGCTATCCAGACTTAAAGAAATATCCTCATTTAGTTGGTAACTTCGGTGGCGCGTGGCAAGATCAACAAAAAGAATTTGATGATATCCCAGGCTGTATCGTAATGACGACTAACTGCTTGATGAGGCCAAGAGACTCTTATAAAGATCGCATTTACAGCACGAACGTAGTTGGTTGGGAAGGCGTAAAACATATTCATAAGAATGACAAAGGGGAAAAGGACTTTAGCGAAGTGATCCAACAAGCATTAGAACTTGGCGGATTCAAAGAAGATCAAGAACCTCATGAGATCTTAGTAGGATTCGGACATCATGCAACCCTTAGCTACGCAGATAAAATCGTGGAAGCAGTTAAGAGCGGAAAATTACGTCATTTCTTCCTAATCGGTGGATGTGATGGTGCAAGACCAGGACGTAACTACTATACGGAATTTGCAAAACTGGTTCCAGACGATTGTATTATCATGACACTTGCTTGTGGTAAGTATCGTTTCAATAAATTAGACTTTGGGGAAGTAGCTGGATTACCAAGATTACTTGATATCGGTCAATGTAATGATGTGTATTCTGCAATCCGTATCGCTACCGCATTAGCAGATGCATTTGGTACCGATGTAAATGGATTACCATTAAGTATCATCCTTTCTTGGTACGAACAAAAAGCAGTTGCTGATTTATTAGCATTACTTTCTTTAGGCATCAAGAACATATATATTGGGCCAACATTACCAGCATTCTTTAGTCCTAACGTATTACAGTACCTTGTTGATACGTTCGGTATTCAATCAACTAGCAATGCAGAAGACGATATCAAGACATGTTTAAAACAAAACATTTAGGAGTAAGGGTATGAAAGTTGTAAATATTAATTCGGTTACTGAGCGTGAGTTTCTTGAAATGAATGAAAAGTTCAAACTCATTTGTTTTGTATTTGAGGAAGGAAAAGGGCTTCCGAACCATGTTCATAATGGACTTGCAGCAATCCAAGTAGTAAGTGGATGGGTGGATATAAGTTTTGCTACTGGCGAAAAATTCGAATTACATCAAGGAGATGTAATGGGATTTGACGCCAAGATTGAGCATAATGTCCTTGCAAGAGAAAAGAGCAAAGTAATTGTTACAATTATCTTTTAGAACAGAGTTATAAAATCATAAAAAAGAAAGTCTAGCAGGAACGTGCTAGGCTTTTTTGCGTGGAACACACTCGATGTTCCAGAAAAAATGTAATGTGTTTGCATTACAAAAAGGAAACATTTGGCTTGGTGTAAAAGTGGGTGTAATTAGCAAAGAATCCGATATATATAAGATATAGACAAGGGAGAGAAGAAACTAGTGATTAATAAGAAAATACGAAAGACTATTTCGCTTGCAATGGTTTTCGCAATGATTATGGCAGGGTGTGGAAAAGTAAAACAGCCAGAAGCTGTGGAGCAGAATGAGAAGCAACCTTCGATATTGTGATTGAGCCAAGAATTACTTGCGGAAATTACAAATGAATTTAAGCAGACATATGAAGATGAAGCAACCTTCAATATTGAGATTGAACCGGTAAATGAAGACATCTGTAAGGACGAAATACTAAAGAATATAGAGGGAGTGGCAGATGTATTTGCATTTGCAGACGATCAGTTACTTACTTTGGCAGCAGCAGGGGTAATTACTCCGCTGAAGGATGCTGACCAAATAAGGGAAGAGAACTATGAAAGTACGGTACAAGCAGCATCCATTAATGAAAAGTTATATGCGTATCCAATGACGGCAGATAATGGATACTATATGTATTACAATAAAAAATATTTCTCAGAAGAAGACGTAAAAACGTTTGATGGAATGTTACAAGCGGCTGGAAAAGCAGATAAGAAAGTAGCCATGGATTGGTCTAGTGGTTGGTACTTATATTC
>CALZJY010000293.1 GCA_945787925.1 uncultured Anaerosporobacter sp.
ACCGTCTTTGCAAGTTCTGATGGTTGTAATTGAATCCCTGCAATCTTTACCCATCTTTTTACATTATTAATCGGTTCTGCAAATGCAAGCGTATAAGCTAATATAAGAACGATTCCTCCATACAAAACATAGGCATTTCTACAAATTGTACGATAATCAATCAAGATAGCTACAACAAACACAACCAATCCTACCGCTACACCAAACAACTGCTTTTTATATAGTCCAGAGGTTCCTCCGGACACCAAATCTTCCTGTCTTAAACAGTAGATTCCTACCATTAGCAATAACGTCATAATCGTTATACTAATGTAATCTAATCTTTTCCAATTAATATCTCTAAAAATTCTCATGGTTTTCTTCCTTTCTTGGAATAAGCCACACAAATGTCTAACTCGTATTTTATCGTCTTTTTCGTCGAATTGCAATACCTTTCCAAAACATTTGCCGAGTTATTTCCTTTCTTGTCTCGTCAAGCTCCAAATATACAAATAACCACATGCATATACCAAGGCACTGCCCAAAATAGGATATAGTAAATTCTCGATACCCCATGTTTTCCCTAACCACGCTCCCAATTGCTGCAACAGAATGTTCACTATAGATAGGATTCCACAAAACCGTCTCAAATACCCTACTCGAACCTTCCTAACCAAATAGGAATCTATTGGACAAAATGCAAACACTGAAGTTATGGAATACTGGTTCCGTTCTTCCTTTACCACCAAATATGGACGCATATAAATCCACACTGCGATTCCTTGTAATAACAAAACATTAATGACAAGCACTTCTCCCTCTTGGAATGGAATCACGTATAATGGCGTACTACAAAATAATAGAATGGCCATTATAAACTTAGAAATCACCCATTCATAATCATGAAGCTTCTGCCACTCCTGATCGAACTGTCTTACTCTCTCAATCTCTTTCATTTCACTCACACCTCTTCATTCTCTCCAAAAGAAACTAGCCTCCCTTGCTCTAACACTCCCACATAATCAGCAATTCTGCACAACTCTTCCATATTATGCGTAACTAGTATGACCGAAACATCCTCTTCTTCCATGCATTCTCTTACAATACGATAAAACTCTCTTACAAAAATAGGGTCCATGCCAGCAGTTGCTTCATCTAACAAATACAGTTTTGGAGAATATGCCATTGCAAATGCCATTTGAAACTTAATCCGTTCACCTCTAGACATCTTGCCTATGATTTTTTCACTCGAAACATTCATTCGTTTCATTTGTTCCTCAAACTTTATCCAATCAAACGCAGGATAATAGAGACTTAGTAACTTTGCATTCTCATAGGCAGAGATTCCAACAAAGAACTTTCGATCCTCCGATACATATCCAATCTTCCTCATAGACAAAGCCCATTCCTTATGTATTTCCTTCCCATCTAATAAGATTTGTCCCGTATACCACTTCTTCTCCTTTATCATATAGCGTAATAACATACTTTTTCCTGCTCCATTCTTTCCTACGAGTCCCATCACATATCCAGACTCTAATGAAAACGAAACATCCTCTAATCGAAACCCTTTCCCTTTACCAGTTACATGTACATACTCTAATCCCATTACTCTCCCCCTATCCTTGCTCCATATATAAAGTCTCTACCAATTCCATTACATTCTCTTTCGATAATCCAACCTTTTTACAATCCGAAATCAACTCTAGAAATCGCTTCTCCAACACCATGATTTGCTTCTCTTTCAAATAATCGGTATTATACTCACATACATAGAATCCTTTTCCTGCCACCGAACGGATTAACCCTTCCTCTTCTAAGATTCCATAGGCACGTTTTGTCGTAATCACACTTACCTCTAGCTGACTCGCCAAAAATCGAATGGATGGCAAGGCTTCCCCTGGAGACAACGCTCCTGTCACAATGGCACTCTTTAACTGATTTACAATCTGCTCATAGATTGCAAACGTTCCTTGTGCATCAATCTGTATATTAATCGTTCTTTGTTTCATTTCTACTTCTGTCACTCCTCTCATACTCTGCTGCCCATCTAACACATCTATGATAGTATTTCCTTATAAAAGCAATCCCCGTTAAACCCTGCACCAAAAGCATACTGCTGACTACAATACTCCCCCACCAAATCGTTACTGGAGTGCACGCTGTTTTCAGTACAATCATCCAATTGATCGCTCCTAAGCACACGATACAGACGTACCATGCATGATATTCTGTATAAGGAGTACCATACACTCTTATCCCTTCTTTCTCTGCCCCAAACGTCTCTACATGTTTATAAGAAACGGAATTGCTAACCCAGCTCCTTTCCAAATGGAAACCGGTTGAAAAACATACACGATTGTCAACCCCACAGCATATAAAACAAAAGACAGCACCATCCTTGCCGTATAACCGCATGTAATATAGCGTACTCGTTCTTCCTCTGACAACGGACATAAGAACAATGTCTTTGTAATCCTCATCGGATGGAGATCACGTGCAAGAATGGAGAGCAGGATCGGTACCATTAGTGCGAAATATCTTACTACCATCGCTTTGTCCTCTGCAAACCAATATGGAACAAGTGTTAGAAAATATACATAGAGCATCCATTTTCCGTTCTTAAACAGATTACGTACTTCCATCTTCCATGTCTGTCTAAACTCTGCTAGGATCATTGAAACCATCCTTCCAACCTCCCTTTGCTATAAAATATAAAATTTCTTCTAACGTAGGCACCCTAACTTGTAACGCCTTATCATACTGCTGATAGGTCTTATGTCGAACCATCGCCCTCGCACCAAATGCCTGCTCCTCTTGAGATATGATTGCTTCTTTCCCAAGCAGTCTTATTTTATATGCCTCTCCTGAAACTAATCGATATTTTGACTTTAGCCGCTCTTGTTCCATGCTCACCAACATGTTTCCTTTATGTAAAATTGTAATATAATCTGCAATCCGATCTAGTTCTGCCAAAAAATGTGTTGCCAAAATCACGCTATGTTCTCCATCCGCTACAAACTTCGTAATGATGGTATAAAACTGTTCCCGAAATTCTGGATCGAAATTCGCTGTTGGTTCATCCAATACCAATACTTTTGGAGCATGCGCCAACGCAAAGGCCAATTGAAACTTTAGCATTTCTCCTCTCGAGCACTTTTTCAACTTACGTGTTTTCTCTAATCCAAACTCTTTACAATAAAAATCAAATACTTCCTCATCATACTTCGAATAATAGGCACCATACATCT
>CALZJY010000294.1 GCA_945787925.1 uncultured Anaerosporobacter sp.
TGATCGTAATGTTTGCATTCTGTTTTCTTGATTATAGCAGAATTGGATTATACGGTAAATTTGGTGCGGTACTGTTATTGCTTCTTTCCGTCTACTGTTATATGTTTGGAGTTACGGTCAATGGCCAGTCTGGGTATATGAGAATTGGTGTAAACTTCTCTATACATCAAGTAATCTATTTTTACATACCGTTCTTTGGAGGAATTCTTTATTCGTACAAGGGACAAGGAAAGAAGGGACTTTATAAGAGTATTGCTTGGATGATCGCTCCAGTGGCAGCAATGGTGGTACTTGAAAATAGTTTTGTAGCAATGTGTTTATCAATCATTATGATGATTCAACTTGCTATCGTGGTTCAAAGGGGATGGATTTCTGTTTCCAAAAGAGTAGTAAAAGCAGTAACCGCTGTTTTAGTAGCAAGTCCTGTAGTCTGTGTACTGTATTTCTTATGTGTAGGACAAAACTCTGAATACAGCTTGGGAATGCAGACGATAAGGGAACTGCTTATGGAAAGTACTTGGATTGGACAACGTGTGGGAGCAAATACAAACGCAGTACCTTTTATGAATAGTGATTTTGTAATGACTTATGTGGCGATGTATTATGGCAGATTCGTAGCAGTTCTATTAATTGGAGTATTAGCAGCATTTGTTGTGTGGCTCGTTAAGATGAGTATTGGACAAAAGAATCAGCTTGGTATGGTCATGGGAATTGGATGCAGCTTAGTTTTTGCAATACAGACTGCATTATATGTGCTCGTCAATGCGTCTCTTTTACCTGCAAGTGCAGCAATCCTTCCTATGTTTTCGTATGGAGGAACAGGGATCGTTGTTTGCTTTGGCTTACTTGGTATTTTATTAAGCATTTATAGATATCAGAATGTACTTCCAGTTAGTCCATGCAAAAAGAGAGTACTAATCAAAGTACAACAAGAGTTGGAATAATACAAAAAACGGGAAGCCTTAGAAATAAGGGCTTCCCATTTTGTAGTTACGAACGCTATTCATTTTTTCCAGAAGCAGACTCCTCATTCTCAACGACTTTGATGATTCCTTTTTTCCACATGATACGAGAAGAAATAATAGCAACTGGAAGCATAAATAAAATTAAGAAGCCAACCATTCCGAATAGAGAACCGCCGCTTGTGATACGTACAAAGAGCGCTAATAAAGCTACGATGATCAGCACTGGAACAACACCTGCAATTCCGTTCTTTACGACCTTCTTACCAGATTTGGTGCTGGAGAATAAGCCTAAGGTAAGGGATCCGAATAAAGCAGGAATTAGGTAGTTAGAGGCAGTTTTTACTGCCGGAAGTTCAAAGATAGGACTGATCTGGGTACTTAAGAGCGCTGCCAATGCAAGAATAACAACGGTCATAATGGAACACACGGATACGGCAACACAGGAGATTGCTTCTCCCTCTGGCGTATTTGCCTCCTTTTTTGCCAGCTTCATGGCATTGACTGCGCATGGAAGCTTTAAGTTCATAATATTACCGGTTAAAAACGTCAGATAGGTAGAGGAGCCGAGAATCGGAGTGTAACTGAGTGCCTCGGAAATTCCTACTGGGATATAAATCATTAAGATACTGATCGTAAACACGTTGATGACTTCGCCGAAGGAAGGAATGCAGTTATAATATCCAAGTACGATAAAAGGAAGTGCGATCATATAAACTAATAAGATTACCGTACCAATGCGGCTCCATTTGTGGCACCATGCCTGAAATGGGTCCATGACGATTGTCTTTTTTGTTTTTTTACCCATAGTAAATGCTCCTTTCATTATTTATTGCAATAGGCTTGTCCAGAAGACGGAGGATATCATACCGCCGATCATGGAAAATGCCATAATAAATTCATTTAACCATTTCAGCTTTGGCTTCTGTGCAAGAATCCCAAGAACAACGGCAATTACTAAGCCGGTCAGCATGACTGCAGCCTGAATCGTATCACCAATCAGAAGTACTGGGATATAAACGGCGAATAGGCAGAGCATGAAAGTACCGCTTAATACATATTTCCAGCTGCTGGAGTTCTCGGATTTGCTTACGCTCATAGACAGCTTTTTACCAAAAGGAATCAAGATGCAGAATCCACTTAACATACCGATGCTCATAAGGATCATAACGACACCGAATTGTCTTCCGCTTGCTTTGGAAAGCATTTCGGCACTGGTCGAGAATTTCAGAGCTGATGCAACACTGCTAGAAATTAAGGATTCGTAGGACAGGGAACCGATTACGGAAAGTCTCCACCAGGACCATACCATACCCAACACGGAGATCAAGGTAAATAACCCGACAACGATGGATAAACTCGGAACGATGGAGAATATAAGGCTGGACTTAATTACCTTGTGAAGGTCCTCCTTCGTGATTCCCATTTCCAGGCAACGTGCGTAGGCTTTTTTTAAATGAATCAGGGAAAATGCCACGATGTAAAGTAGTCCAATTGCGATCAGAGCAAGCAGCAAAGGACTTGAAATAATATCTTTCATTGTAGTCATACTTATTACCTCTCTTTCTCTTCATTATTTAGTTAAAAGCTTGCGCTATTTATGTTCTTCGAGCCAGCGCATGGCAGTGTATGCATAGACGGCGCTTCCACTTGGAAGTACTTCCTCGTCAAATTTCACCTTTGGATGGTGCTGTGGATAGCAGTAGCCTTTTTCCGGATGACCAGCAGCTAGTGCAAGCATGATGGAAGGAACCTGTTGGCTTACATAGGCGAAATCTTCGGAGCCAGCAGCCTTAGGGGCTTTGCCCGAGCCGGACATGGCATGTAGCTGGCCTGCAGTAAATGCTTTTGTAGGACCAAGCAGTTCCTTCACATACGTAACGGCGCATGCAGATAAGTCATTGTCATTGACCAGGGTAGGACAGCCGCTTCCGAAGCTGACCTCTGCTTCTGCTCGGAACGCAGCAGCGATTGTCTGTGCAATTTCGATTATTCTGTTTTTTAAGAAGCTTCTTACGTCTTCATCATATGTACGAATGCTACCGCTTAATTCTACGGTATCAGGAATGACATTGGGTGCGGTTCCACCATGAATGGATCCGATGGTCAGCACAGCCTCATCCACCAATGCTAATTCTCTTGCATGGATTTCCTGTAGTGCGGTTATGATATGTGCTGCTGCATTTACTGGGTCTACGCCGGTATTTGGCATGGAGCCGTGACAGCCTTTTCCACGAACTAAAATG
>CALZJY010000295.1 GCA_945787925.1 uncultured Anaerosporobacter sp.
TTCTTCACTGGCATAGCCGCATGTTCCACTTCTTTTGCAGCTTCAATTACAGTCTGTAAACGTCTTGCAATGGAAGTCTGTCCGATGAATGCAAATTGATGGTAGTTACGAGGGTCGATATGCTTCATGCTGAAATTATGGTATAGCATACATTCTTTCGTAATTCCACTGTTTGTCTTACGAAGCTCGTCGATGGAGTCGCATTTGATTACATTGCCAAGAAGGAAATCTACGTAGGCACGGATATAAGGAAGTTCTGTCGTCACTTCTTCGCTTAACGCGCCTTTCTTTGGTTTCTTGCCTGCTTCCACTACTTTTTCCGTATCCAGGATGACTACTTTGTTATAGCGCTTTGCATCTAATGCTTCGTATGCCTCCATGGCTTCTTTTACATAGGCTGGCTCTACACAAAGGGCAAGCTTGTTATTCGCCATAAATCCTTCCACTGCATTTAGCCATTCTTCATCACGAACATCGATCAAATCCGCAAGGATGTCTACGGATACGCTGCTTCCTGTGCTTGCTTCTAGCTGTTTCTTAATCTCGTCTCTTGCCTCGATTAAGTACGCTGGATATGCCTTCTTACCGCTTTGTAATGTAGTAAGTTCTTTTTGCAGGCGTGTTGCATCTTCTTCTAACTGCTTTAACTTAGCTTTCTTTTCATCTAGCTTTCCATGTTGCTGTTCTCGAAACGCCCCAAGCTGCTTACGGATAGTATCTAACTGTTGTTCTCCCACTTGATATTGTTCGAACTGTTCAAATAACGAAACGTCTAGTTCTAAGCCCTCTACCGTCTTCCAAGCAGAAAGGCTTTTGGCTACACGGTCATATTCTGTACGGCTCTTTTCATAGCGAGATAATAATTCAGAAAGAGAGGCTTCCTCTTGTTGTAAATGGTCATATCCACTATTTTTAATGGCTGTCTTAACATTTACTTGTTCTTCTTGCAGTTTCTTTAATTCTGCTTCAGATTCTGCAACAATCTTCGTTAACTCCTCTAAATCTTTTTGATATCCTGCCTGTTTCGTTTCATTTTCCTTGATTGCACGGTCTAATAGATCAAGGTTTAGCTGTTCTAAGGAATACGTATATTGTGTGACTGCCTTTGCAGACGCATCATACGCATCGAACGCTTCTTTGATCGTTGTAAGGGATTCGATTTCTTGTTTCGTGTCCTCTAATTTTCTCTTTAAACGAACATATTGGATGACGCTTTCCTGCATGTCTTCGATATGGATATCTTTTTCCACGCAAATGAATTCTTTCACGAAGTCCTCTAACTTTGTATCCATACGGAAGCTGATTGCCTTCTTGAATAACATTGGAAACTTGCGTTCATCAAGGCCGCCAAGGAATGTCTCATAAAGACGTGTACGAAACTTATCGTTCGTTCTACTGAACCACCAGTCTTCCGTATCAAAGGCCCTTCCTAGATATTCTTTCACTTGGTTGCAAGTCATCGTCTTCTTCTCATAGCGGTATCCATTTTCTAACAATGGCCCACGGTGCCAGAAAAACATACGGTCGCTGTTGTTTGTGGCTACCTCCACATCGAAGCACACACCGATTACTTGGAATTCCTCCGTTTCGGAATTTTGAAATTCAATGGCAATCGTAGTGGAGAAGTTTTGATTACGAAGATATGTCGCTTCTCCATTCTCCCCTACGTTGTTCATCCCTCTAAGGTACTCCATCAGCGTACGGTTCGAATCATCCTTTGCCGCCTTGTTAAAGAAGCTTCTACCATCGGTATCTGCGTAAAGCAATAACTGCATCGCATCTAATACGGTAGACTTCCCACTTCCTGAGTGTCCCGTAAAGAAGTTGATGTCTTTATGGAAAGAAAGAATTTTCTCGTTAATATAATGCCAGTTATTTAATGCCATACGAGTCATAAGTAACATACTATTCATTGTCTTCTTCCTCCTGTCCATACTGTTCTAAAATCGCAGTTACATCCTCCGGACTTAATACTAAATGTACCGTTGGGTAAATGATGATCTTCGTCTCTGGTGTCACTTCCGCCATCTGATCCATCACTTCGATCACCTGGTAACGTTTCAATACGGAAAGGGTACGGCGTAATTCCGTCGGACTAATCGATTTATTTTCCCATAGATCGAATAGCTGAATTTTTTCGTACACTTCCTGCAATGTCACATATACATGGATGGAATTGGATGCTTCACTCATCTTCTCATCAAATAATAACTTTAAAAGAAGAAGGAAGATACTTGTTAGCTTGCTAAGCTTCTCTCCCTGCACGGTGTCGGACTTCAATCCGATAATGCCGTATTGGGTATTCTCGATTACTTCCACTCCTGCAATCTTGAAATACTCTGTTATAAAATCAAGGTGCTTTTCACACTCACGGTATGCCTTGTTTGTCTGATAACGCCCGATACGCTTGTCATACTTTTTCTCAAGCACATATGTCTGGCTTTGTAACAGTTTGATGGCATCCGTTAATGCCTGCTGCTCTTCTAACATAAGGCTGTTGTAATATTCTATCATCTTAAACTCCTCTAATTACTGCTGTTTCCTAGTAAATACGATTCCTGGATACGTGTATTTCCCACTGCGTACAAGCTCTTCGCTCGTCTCCACTGCATATGGGCTCTTCTTGCGAAGGCTATAATCATAAGCTAAAATCAATAACTCGAACTCTTCCTCGGAAGAAACCTTAAAGTCTCTCGTGTCAAATGCCTCTTCCTGCATATGGTCCCCGATAAAGGATTCGATTTGTTCCCTGCTGAATCGATGTTTCTTTCTATTTGCTGACAAAATTTCCTCTTTCGTAAGCATTTTCGGTTCCTCTAACACTTCTACCGTATCTTCGAAGGATTTTCGCTTGCCACGACGGGTATACATTAATTCTTTGGCAAATACCGTGTTATCATGGATTGTAATTCTGTCACAAATGTCAGAAATAAGCTGGTCTTTATTATTGTGATTTAACAGGTTAAGGACACTTACAATTCTTCCTGTCATATTTTCATCGTTGTTTAATAAGTATTCTAGCCTTCTAACCGTAGCACGCACATATTTCGTATGTTCTGCATCAATATAGGCGATACGACGTTCCATATTAGCAATTCCTCGCTCTACAGCATCGATGATTTCATCAATCTGCTCTTCTACATCGTCTTCGTCCTGGCCTTCTTTTACCATCTTTGCCTTTAGAAGCAATAATCGTTCCTCATCCTCC
>CALZJY010000296.1 GCA_945787925.1 uncultured Anaerosporobacter sp.
TTCCAATATGAAATGTTTTAAACAAGTATCTGGAGTGCGTACCGATGTTGCACTTACATTACTTGTAGACGGAAAGAAATGTGCAACGGAAGCAGGTGAATTGCAACTTGCGGACTATGGAATCTCCGGAATTCCAGTATTCCAGATCAGCCGTTATGCAACACGTGCATTATATGAAAAACAAAAGGTAGAAGTCGTAGTAGATTTCCTACCAAATCTGTCATTCTCCGAAACTAACGAGTTATTAATGAACAGAAAGCAACTTCGTGGTAAGAAGACAGTGGAGGAATTCTTGCTTGGGGTGTTAAACAGCAAGTTATGTGCCATGTTAGTAGGAATGAGCGGGCTTGATAAGAACAGACAGTCTGCAACCTTAACGAATAAGGAACTGCTTGCATTAACAACGTTAATCAAGAAGTTCGTAGTTACGATTGATGGAGCGAACTCCTTTGACAAAGCGCAGGTTTGTGCCGGCGGTGTTCGAACAGAGGAACTAGATCCATATACAATGGAATCTAAATTAGTAAAAGGATTATACCTTGCAGGCGAACTTGTTGATGTTGATGGTACTTGTGGAGGATACAATTTACAATGGGCATGGAGTTCCGGTTATGTGGCAGGAACACATGCAAGCGTGAAATAGAGACGCAACTAGAAGGGATTTATATGATTAGAATTTCACAGATTAAAATTGATATTGACCGTGTTATCAATAAAGATGAATATGCGGTTGTTTTAAAAGAAGCTGCAAAAGCACTTCGTATGGAACCATCCAAAATCCATACGATGGAGATTATGAAGCGTTCCATCGATGCGAGAAAGAAACCGGAGATCAAATATATCTATCAGGTAGATGTCGCAATCGATCATGAAGAAAAATTTATGAAACGTAATCGTAATAAAAATATTACGGTTGCAAAGAGAATCAAATACAACTACCGTCCAGTAGGTTCTGAAACATTAAAGAACCGTCCTGTGGTAGTTGGTAGTGGTCCAGCAGGATTATTCTGTGCCTACATGTTAGCTTTGAATGGATATGAGCCAATCTTATTAGAACGTGGGGCAGATGTAGATACGAGAGTAAACGATGTAAATGAATTCTGGGAAACAAACCGATTAAAACCAGAAAGCAACGTTCAATTCGGGGAAGGCGGCGCTGGGACATTTTCCGATGGTAAGCTAAATACGGTAGTAAAAGATGAATTAGGTAGAAACCGTTTTATCTTTGAAACATTCGTAGCATATGGCGCACCACAAGAAATCTTATATAGCAACAAGCCACATATCGGTACCGATAAGCTTCGTGGGGTTGTAAAAGGAATGCGTGAAGAAATTATCCGTTTCGGTGGCGACGTACGTTTCCATAGCAAGGTAACTGATTTGAAGCTTACCAATGGCAAAGTGGAAGCAGTCGTTGTAAATGGCGAAGAAGAAATTCCTTGCGACTTAGTCGTTCTTGCAATCGGGCATAGTGCAAGGGATACATTTGAAATGCTTCATAAGCGTGGCATCCCAATGGAAAAGAAAAACTTTGCAATTGGTGCACGTATTGAACATCCTCAAGCAATCATCAATCAAAGCCAATACGGTGCAGCGGCAGATAAACTTCCGGCAGCAGATTACAAGTTAACATACCATGCATCCAATGACCGTGGTGTGTACTCCTTCTGTATGTGTCCAGGTGGTTTTGTCGTAAACTCTTCTTCTGAAGAAGGCTATCTTGTAGTAAACGGAATGAGTAATTATGACCGTGGCGAGAAAAACGCAGACTCTGCAATGATCGTACAAGTTACTGCAGAGGATTTTGAAGACGAAAGTCCACTTGCGGGAATGTACTTCCAACGTAAATGGGAAAAGGCAGCGTATCAAGCAGCAAACGGCCTAGTTCCAGTACAACGTTTTGAAGACTTCTGTAATAACACAGCTACGACAGAGTTAGGAAGCGTAACTCCAAACATTAAAGGACAATATACATTAGGCAATGTAAGAGCCTGTCTTCCACCATATGTTGCAGAGGCAATGGAAGAAGGAATCAAATTCTTCGATGGCAAGATCAAAGGGTTTGGTAGCCCAGATGCTTTACTTGTTGGTGTGGAAACAAGAACAAGCTCACCAATTCGAATTAACCGCGATTTAGATAGACAAAGCCCTATCGGCGGCCTTTATCCGTGTGGAGAAGGCGCTGGATATGCAGGTGGTATTACAAGCGCGGCAATTGATGGTATGAGAGTATATGAAGCAATTGCAAAGGAATACCACCCACGTAGATAATGAATAAGTATTGGGAGGGGAATATGAATTACAGAGAACTACTAAAGGATAAGAAGCGTATTGTTATTAAGATTGGATCATCCACGATCACACATAGTTCTACAGGTACTATGGATCTTGGAACATTAGAAAAACTAGTACGCTTACTTACAGACCTAAACAACCAAGGGAAAGAAGTAGTATTAGTTTCCTCTGGTGCAATTGCAGTAGGAAGAAAGGCATTAGGATTTAAAGAAAAACCAACAGAAACAAAAGTACGTCAGGCATGCGCAGCAGTTGGCCAAGCAAAACTAATGATGGTATATCAAAAGTTATTTGCAGAGTACAACCAAGTATGCGCACAAGTGCTTATGACAAAGCAGACGATTTTAAATGATATTAGCCGAAGAAATGCAGAAAACACATTCCATGAGTTATTAGACCTTGGGGTTATTCCAATCGTAAATGAAAACGATACCGTTGCAACGGACGAGTTAGAGTATACGAATTTCGGTGATAACGATACGTTAAGTGCGATCGTTGCAGCATTGATCGATGCGGATTTATTAATCCTAATGTCTGATATTGATGGATTATATACAGACGACCCAAGAAAGAATAAGGATGCCAAATTCATCACCGTTGTAGAGACATTAGATGATGAATTGATGAAAATGGGCAAAGGTGCTGGTTCTAGCGTAGGCACTGGGGGCATGGCTACAAAACTTGCGGCAGCGAAGATTGCAACAAGTGCTGGCGCGGACATGGTAATTGCCAATGGGGAAGAAATAGGAATCATTGCAAATATCATGGAAGGCGAAGAAGTAGGAACGATCTTCAAGGCAAACCCAACCCAACACTTTGAGATCCTTGACTATATCAAGAATAATTAATAAGAGATAAAGAGAGGTTTTACCAATGGATGAATTAAAAATTAAAAGAATTAATGAATTAGCAA
>CALZJY010000297.1 GCA_945787925.1 uncultured Anaerosporobacter sp.
TTTGGAGGTCTTGTCTTCTTGCATGGGGAATTAGAAACAGCATATTATGATCTAATAGAATTGCTCGCTATGATGAAAAAGCATTGGTATGAGGAAAATCGTTTGTCATTTACAAGACAAGTGGATTTACGATATGGTGACACCTATCGTGAACAACTATTGATGTACTTCCTATATATGAATGTCAATACGGCAGTATATGATGAGGAGCTATTTGGAAAAGTAAAGATGGCAGTGGCATGCAGCCTGATGATTGAAGAGTTAAATTTCAATACTTGGATGCTGAAACGCAAGCTTACAAGAGATGACTTGATTCGTAATGCATATTTATTTGCAAGGACATTAGAGCATAGCGAAGAAAATATAGAATTATTAGAGACGGTATTTAACAAAAAGAAAAACTCGCTACAGTTCTTTTTGCAACTTTTATAATCGTAAATAGCATAAATTGGAGGACAAATGAAAAAGAGAAAAATCACATTTCCTTCTGCATTTACCGTGTTATTCATTGTATTGCTGTTAGCTGCAAGTTTAACGTATTATGTAAATGCAGGTTCCTATGCCAAATTAGCATATGATAAAGGGAGCGACGTTTTAGTTGAGACTTTTCCAAATGGAGAAGTAAAAGAACCAGAGGCGACACAAGCGACTCTAGATGAATTAAAGATTTCTAACGATATCTCGAAGTTTAAAGATGGAAGTATCAATAAACCAATCGCGATTCCAGGAACGTATGAAAAGTTAGAAGCAAACCCACAAGGAATTAGAGAAATCTTGCTTGCACCGATTCAAGGGGTAGAAGACAGTATCGGAATTATCCTATTCGTATTTATGATTGGTGGGGTTCTTGGTGTCGTAACAGAAAGTGGAGCCATCAACGCGGGAATTGCCTCTTTATCAAGGGTGACAAAAGGACACGAGTACCTATTAATCGTTTTCGTTACATTCTTAGTTGCATTAGGTGGAACTACATTTGGCCTTGCAGAAGAGACCATTGCATTCTATCCGATCCTAATCCCAGTATATTTAGCAGCTGGCTATGATGCACTTGTTTGTATCGCAGCAATCTATATGGGATCTTCCATTGGTACGATGTTTTCTACAACCAATCCGTTTTCCGTGGTAATCGGATCCAATGCAGCAGGCATTAGTTTCTCAGAAGGAATGAGCATCCGTATTATTGGACTGATCCTTGCTTTTGTAATTACGATAGTTTATATCGTTCGTTATGCAAACAAAGTAAAAAAGGATCCAAGACACTCCTTATTATTTGATGTAAAAGAGGAAATCGAGGCATTATTTAAGAAAGATATCAAAGAAGAACCATTTACTGCAAGAAGAGTCTGTATCCTAGTACTATTTGTATGTAGTTTTGCACTTATGATTTTCGGGGTAGTAAAACTTGGATGGTGGTTTGAAGAAATGTCTGCCTTATTCATGGTAGTAGGCATCATAATTGGTGTGATTTCAGGAATTGGAGAAAAGAAATTTGTAAACACATTTGTTGCTGGTGCAGCAGATTTAATGGGCGTTGCTCTAGTTATCGGTATTGCACGAAGCGTAAATATCATTCTAGAAAATGGGTTAGTATCCGACTCCATCCTTTATAGTCTATCTAACTTTGTAACGGGCATGAGTGCGAACGTATTCGCAATCCTTATGGTCTTCGTATTTATGATTTTAGGATTCTTTATTTCTTCGTCTTCAGGACTTATGACATTATCGATTCCAATTATGGCACCATTAGCCGATGCAGTTGGTGTACCAAGAGATGTAGTCATTACTGCATGTATCTTTGGACAAGGCCTAATGTCCTTTATTACGCCAACAGGCTTGATCC
This sequence comes from uncultured Anaerosporobacter sp., assembly GCA_945787925.1. GTDB lineage: Bacteria > Bacillota > Clostridia > Lachnospirales > Lachnospiraceae > KM106-2. The sequence continues at coordinate 1,841 of CALZJY010000297.1, forward strand.
TAGCAAGTTTAGAAATGGTAAATGTAACGTATAACAAATGGTTGCGTTTTGTTATTCCATTACTTGGTATGATCGCAGCATTAGCAGTAGCAATCTTATTAATCGAAATAAATTTCTTTTAAAGTAATAATAAAGACCATTGTAACCGATGCAGTGGTCTTTTTGTACGTCCAGGTAGAATTTTGCATTGAAAAATATGGAAGGGTATGGCATTATGAAAGAAATAACTAGTCTAGAGAGGAGGAAGAACAATGAATGGAAACTATATGTTTGTACTTGAAATGCTTGCATTGATAGTTCTGCTGTTTTGTACAGGATATATTGTGCTTCCTCATATGCCGAAACGATTGGCGTACACAGGGTTTGCGGCAATTCAAATCCTTGGTAGACAACAGTATGGTACTTATGGACATTTACATACGAAAGAGTATTCGGCGTTTGAGAAATACCAAATCTGGCGTTTTATTGAACGAAGAAAAGGAGCCTTCTTGTAAACCTATTAACGAAGAATAAGCAGGAGGGATTACTATGAATCCATTAAGCAGTATTATGAAACAAATACTTGGGGTGATTTTTGAACTTACAGGTGACTATGGAGTTGCGATTGTCGGAATAACGTTGCTCATTCGTTGTTGTATGCTTCCTTTGAATTATAAGCAGAGAAAGAGTATGAAGCGGCAGCAGCAGTTTGGGAAGCAGATGGAAGAGATTAAGGCAAAATACAAAGGGGATAAGAAAAGGTCAGAGGAGGAATTGCAGAAGCTGATTTCAAAAGAAGGAACTGGAGGAATGGGCTGTTTGCTTATGTTTTTACAACTACCGGTGTTATACTCCTTATATCAAGTAGTGCAAGGTGGGATTAGTAAAGAGTTTTCTACCATATTGCTTCCTTGGGTATCTTCTTTGGTAGTAAAAGATCCGTATTATATCGTGCCGCTCCTTGCTGTCTTAATACAGATTTTTCCACATCTATTTCCGTATGTTACGTTCTTTCGTAATCTAGATCTTTCAAAACAAAACATTGGAATGGTGGCGATGATGGCAATCCTCAGCGGTTGGATTTTCTTCTTTTTGCCATCGGGAGTTGGATTATATTATTTAGTTTCAGGAGCATTTACATTAGTAGAACAGACAATCGTAAATTTATTCGAATTGAGAAGAAGAAACAAGGCGAATTTAGAATAGATGTAGTACATGGATGATATCGTAAAGGAAAATCCCCTCTCAGTCTGAGTGGGGATTTTTTATTGTATGTCATTCAAATAGGTGATGAGTTAGAGAGAATGAGATATAGCTTTAGAAGGGAGAGTTATATGGATACAAAAGATCTAAGGTGTTTTTCTTGTGTAT
>CALZJY010000298.1 GCA_945787925.1 uncultured Anaerosporobacter sp.
TAATCAATAAGAGATAATGTTTCTTCTCTCGTCATAAAGTTTTCATCACCAAAAATCTCAATGCTCTCTTCTCGAAAAATAATAGTTTCGTTTACTCTATGATTCTTTTTTAGATTCTCGATCTTACCTTCTACAGCCTCTAATACGATTCGGTCATAAGAGAGATCGATCGTTCCACTTTTTACTGCTGTATAATAAGGATAGTAGATGAGCATCCGTTTCCGCTCTAGATTTTCATATTGTGAGGAAATGTATGCCTTTGCTTCACTAGAGGTAATCCCTATGCGCCCATAGATTTTGCCTTGGTCCGCTGTGTATGGCTCATTTTTCACAGTCCACAATATGGAGTCATCTAAGGTAGATGTCGTTCGACATTGTTCCCAAGGTATCGTCGGTAAGTCTAAGTAATCAAGGATATAAGAATTTTGTAATACATACATACTATTCTCCTTTTTACGACTTAAGGTGATTACTAATAGTATTCCTTATTATTATATAGGTATGCGTACCCTAGTTGGTATTATGAGTCCAAAACAGTAAGCATTTTACAATAACATTCCTACTAAAAGCGGAATCGATGCCAGTGAGGCAATCGTGCCAATGAACGTACCTTTTGCAACTAATGCTCCGTCTGAGCCCAATTCATTGCATAATAGCGTTATGTTGCTTGCGGTCGGCATGGCAGTTACGATCATGATAATGCCAAGTAAGACAGCATCTTTTACAACAAATCGAAATACGAAGAATGCCAGGAGTGGAAGTGCTATCATCTTAATGACAGCAAATGCGTACATTCTCCAATCGAAAAACACATGCTTTAATGGAACAAGTGCCAGATTCGAACCGATCGTGACCATTGCAAGCGGAGTCGTGATCGAACCTAAGATGGAAACTGTCTCATTTACCACTCCTGGTGTCTTAATATCTAAGAAATATAGCACCATCGTAATGACTGCTGCGACTGACACTGGATTGATGGCTTTCTTTAAGTCCATCTTGCCGCCTGCTGTCTCGTTGCTTAATAGCAGCACGCCATACGTATAGACTAATAGGTTAAATGGAATGAAGAAGATTCCTAAGTAGAAGATAGCTCCCGCACCATAAATGGCGTTAATGACTGGAATGCCCATGAATCCAAGGTTTGTAAAAATTAACATTGCTTCATATACGCTGCGTTCCTTCTTAAAAAATGGAACCACATGTATAATCACCTTTACGAAAATTGGCACGAGAATGAAGTATAACGTACCGACTCCAATCACATATAGGGTATGTAACTTTGTTCCTGTAATTTGTCCGCTTGTAACCGTATTTAACATCAATGCTGGATTTGCCACATAGATTACGACTCTCGACATTACCTTGTTGCTATCCTCATCAAATACGTTGCATCTTCCTGTGATATAGCCAACCACGATCATTAAAAATAGGATCAGCATTTGATTTATAATATTTGTCATATCCATAACATGCTCTGTCCTTTTCTATTCATTTCAAATTCTTTACCATTTCTAATAATACGTAGTTCGTTCGACATTTGCAAGTGGCTCTTGACAGGACATGCTAGGTTGGCATATACTGTGACTAGAATTGAATAAGTTCTTCGGGGTCGGGTGAAAGTCCCAACCGGCGGTAATAGTCCGCGACCTGTCGTAAGAAACCTCTTACGATGGCTGATTTGGTGGAATTCCAAAACCGACAGTACAGTCTGGATGAGAGAAGATATATTGATTGAAAAAGTGCGCCTCGGGATTTCTTTATACATATTCCCGAGCTTTTTTTATGCGCAAACTCCAATCAAACCCGAAGAAGTTGCACATACTATGTACAACTTCTTTTTTCTTCTAAAAGAGCTTACCTTTTCAATCGTAATTATTTTTTAGGAGGATGATGTTATGAATCAAACACGTATACTTTCCACACGAAACCTAGTTCTAATCGGTATGCTAGGTTCCCTATCGGCGGTTCTTATGTTATTTAAGTTCCCATTACCGTTCGCACCTGCATTTTATACGGTAGACTTTAGCGAGGTCCCTGTATTAATCGGTGCCTTTGCACTCGGACCAATTACTGGTATTTTAATCGAATTTGTTAAAGTTTTAATAAACTTCGTCTTAAACGGTACTTATACTGCAGGCATCGGTGAGTTTGCAAACTTCCTTTCTGGTGCCATCTTAGTATTTACTGCAGCCAGCATCTATACTCGTAAAAAGACAAAAACCAGCGCAATCATCGGCTTATTCACTGCTACCATCGTGATGTCGATTGCTTCTTGCTTTATCAACTACTTTATCACGCTCCCTGCGTACTTCACGCTTTGTGGGTACAACTGGGATATGATTCTTGGTATGGTGCCAAAAGGAAATAGCCTTGTTACTGGACAAATGACGTTCCTATTATTAGCGGTACTACCTTTTAACATAGTAAAATGCGGACTTTCCTCGTTGATTACCTTGCTGCTTTATAAGCCGCTTTCTCCAATCATCAAAGGACAGTTCCGTTAATTATATAGCCGGATATTGAAAAACGCCTAAGAGAATGCTCGATACTCTCTTAGGCGTCTTTTTATGCTTCTTTTATTAATGGAAAGCTTAGTCTTACTTTGAATAAGTCCGCCTCTGCATCCACTTTCATCGTTCCTTTTTGTAATTCCGTAAGGCTTTTTGCAATGGCTAGTCCAAGGCCAGATCCTTCTGTCGTCCTTGCCCGGTCTTCCCTTACGAATCGTTCCATCAGTTCTTCTCCTTGATATGTTAACTCTACCGCACTCGTATTCTTAAACTCTAACAATACCTCTTCCTCATCCTTACTGATTGAAATATACACTCTTGTCTTAGGCATTGCATATTTGGTAATATTGGACATCAAGTTAGAAAGGATTCGATACGTCTTCTGTCCATCTAACTGTACGTTAATCTGGTCGCTGATATAGGACAGGTTGAGTTTCAAGCCCTTCTCATCCATTCCCATCTCATGTTCTACCACGACTTCTCTGACTAAGGCTACCAGGTTCAGCTGCTGATAGGAAAGGGGCATGTCTCCACTAGATGCCTTGCTCATCTCAAACAAGTCTTCCACCAACACTTTTAGGCGCTGTGATTTCTGATCTAGAATCCCGATATACTCCCTCTTTTCATCCGCCGTTAAGTCCTTGCGCTTCACTAAAT
>CALZJY010000299.1 GCA_945787925.1 uncultured Anaerosporobacter sp.
CATCAATGGAGTGAAGTGTGTAGATCGTTATTGTTGCAGAAAGATAAATAACCTATTTGTGTGTGTTATATTTTCGGCTAAGGAAAGTGGTGACTTTGACAAGATGATGCAAGCGTTTTCGAAATATGGAAAAGCAGCAACCGAGATGCCAGAGGAATCTGTAAAGCCAGAGGGGGATCATATGTACGTAGACGATATAAAGACGGCGAGGAATGCTGCTCTAATAAAAAAAGCGGAGCAGTATGCAAACATAGCAAAAACTAAAGCGCAGTTAGAATATGGAACCGATGCGAGCAATTATAGATGGCGAAACATATATAATTACCCTGTATTACAGAATAGTAAAGGATCAGGCTATCACAATTCTCCAGAGCCATAAAAAGGGCCAAGAAAAACAGGCAGCAGAATTACTTAAAGCATTCTCGAACTATCAATAGTGGTTCACCCTTGACACTCTAATTAGAAAAGATTTACAATGGATGTAGTATCATATGCGTTGATGGAAACGAGTATCTTGTACACCGCATCCAGAGAGAGGGACGTTAGCTGGAAGTTCCTTATGCAAGGGGCAAGGGAAAACCATTCCGGAGCAAGAAGGCAGAACGAAGCAAGTCTTTCAGTAAGTCTTTTCGTATTCCTGCGTTAAAGGAACGATAAGTGAAACAATAAGGTGGAACCGTGCAAAGAAGATCGCACCCTTAGTCAGAGTTTAGAACTCATAGGCTAAGGGTGTTTTTGTATCAGTAGAAAGGAGTGTATTAGAATGAAGGTAGTAAATCAAGATGGAACAGTGGAACAAGTGGCATTTGCCGAGGAGTTGGGAAAGACAGCGTTTCGCCATACGAGCGCCCATATTCTTGCACAAGCAGTAAAACGTCTATATCCAAACACGAAATGCGCAATTGGTCCGGCAATTGAAGATGGATTCTATTATGATTTTGACTTTGATTTTTCCTTTACTGAAGATAAATTACCTGTAATTGAGGCCGAGATGAAGAAAATTGTGAAAGAGGCTCTTTCTATAAAAAGATTTGTCCTAAGTAGGGAAGAGGCCGTTGCCTTAATGACAGAAAAGCAGGAGCCATATAAGTTGCAATTGATTGAAGAGCTTCCAGAAGGGGAAGAGCTTACATTCTTCCAACAGGGCGATTATGTAGAACTGTGTGCAGGGCCTCATGTGGCTAATACGAGCGTGATCAAGGCAATTAAGCTGACGAAAGTATCAGGAGCATATTTCCGTGGGGATGAGAAGAACAAGATGCTTACAAGGATTTATGGTACGTCCTTCCCGAAAGCAAGCGAGCTAACAGAGTATGTGCATCAGATTGAGGAGGCAAAGTTACGCGACCATAGGAAGCTAGGCAAAGAGCTGCAACTATTTGCTCTAATGGAAGAAGGGCCAGGATTCCCGTTTTTCTTGCCAAAGGGAATGGTATTAAAGAACCTGTTGATTGATTACTGGAGGAAGCTTCATACAAGAGAAGGATATGTAGAAATTTCTACGCCGATGATACTAAACAGAGAGCTTTGGGAGACTTCTGGACATTGGGATCATTACCGTGACAACATGTATACGACAAAGATTGATGAGAATGACTTTGCCATCAAACCAATGAACTGTCCAGGTGGAATGTTGGTGTATAAGTTGCATCAACATTCGTATCGAGACCTTCCAATCCGTATGGGAGAGTTAGGACAAGTGCATCGTCATGAAAAGTCGGGCCAGCTACATGGACTGATGCGTGTACGTTGCTTTACCCAAGATGATGCCCATATCTTTATGACAAGGGAACAAATTACCGATGAAATCAAGGGAGTTGTTCGTTTGATTGATGAGGTCTATAAGAAGTTTGGCTTTAGCTATAGCGTAGAACTGTCAACAAGGCCAGAGGACAGCATTGGCAGTGATGAGGACTGGAAACTTGCAACAGAGGGGCTAAAAAAGGCACTGGAAGAAATGCATATGAAGTATGTCATTAATGAAGGGGACGGTGCATTTTATGGCCCTAAGATTGACTTCCATTTAAGAGACTCCATTGGCCGTACATGGCAATGCGGAACGATCCAGTTAGACTTCCAGCTTCCACAACGGTTTGGAGCAGAGTATATGGGCGAGGATGGGAAGAAACACCAGCCAATCATGATTCACCGAGTAGTATTTGGTTCCATTGAACGCTTTATTGGAATCTTAATCGAACATTATGCAGGAAAATTCCCAGTTTGGCTTGCGCCTGTACAGGTGAAGGTGTTATCGGTTTCCGAGCATTTTAATGCGTATGCTGGTAAGGTAACGAAAAAATTACAGGCACAAGGGGTTCGAGTAGAGTTGGATGATAGAAACGAGAAACTAGGCTATAAGATTCGTCAGGCACAGATGGAGAAGGTGCCATTTATGGTAATCATCGGAGAGAAAGAGCAAGAGTCGAAGACGATTTCCGTCCGTAGAAGGGACAAGAAAGAAACGTCCATTATGAATGTACAAGAGATGGTAGAAACTATTCGCAGAGAAACAGTATAAGATAGGATATTATTTGACAACTTCATACAAACTAGATATTATATAACTATTCTTATAATCATAGGAGGAACAGTAATTGAATTACGATATTATCGTTGTCGGTGGCGGTGCTTCGGGCCTTGTAGCGGCAATCAGTGCAGCTAGAAAGAAAAACAAGGTCTTGATTTTAGAGCATAAGGACAAGATTGCAAAGAAGATTTTAGCAACAGGCAATGGCAAATGTAATTATACCAATACGTATTATGATGATACGGTATATCGATCCGATTCGCCATCATTTGTACTTCCTGTGTTAGAGCAGTTTAATGTAGAACAAACGATAGCTTTTTTCGAGGAGTTAGGAATTTATCCAAAAGATAGAAATGGATATTTATATCCGAATTCCGGGCAAGCACAATCGATTTTAGAAGTGCTTCGCATGGAAGTGGAACGTTTAAAAGTAGAAGTGGTTTGTGAGCAACATGTTGCCAAAGTGAAAAAGCAAAAAGGTGGTTTCGTCGTAGAAACGAAGGAAACTTCCTACTTTGGAAAGCGTGTGATTTTATGTACGGGTGGAAAGGCTAATGAAAAGCTTGGTTCCGACGGAAGCGGCTATGACCTTGCCAAATCCTTTGGACACCATATGACACCGATCGTTCCT
>CALZJY010000300.1 GCA_945787925.1 uncultured Anaerosporobacter sp.
TCTCTTGCTTCTCCCTTATCTTACGCCCACAATAGAACTACCAACGTATTGCCCCTCATATCAATAGTTCCTTCCGTTTTTTTACAGTCCATCTATCTTTTTCAACAAAAATATGATACCCTTTTAAGTAGTGCGGAAGGGGCGTTTTAAGATGGGAAAAAAAGAAACGTTTTTGGAACTATTAGACCAGCAAACCGTGACAGAATTAAAACATTTAGCAAAAGAATTAGAACTCAATCACTATTCCAAACTTCGTAAGCAGCAGATCATGGAGATGATTAGGGACGCTGTATTAGTAGAAAAAGAGATGAAAATAAAATTTCTAGGAGCCATGGACCAAGACTTAAAGGCATTGGAACGGGCAATCAAAGAAGAAGTTTGGATCGAGGAAGATTCTTTTGAGTATGGGTATTTTACAAGATTGCATTTAGCATTTGTAGATAAAAACAACGTAGTACATATTCCAATGGAAGTAGAGCAAGAATACGAAAAATTAAAACGAGATACGAATTTCTGGGACACAAGAAAGAGAAATGCCATCATTGAGCAATACGCGATTGCGTGTGTGAACTTATACGAGATTATAAAGTTGGACAAGTTCATCAAAATCATACGCACGCAGACCCAAAGGAAGATTACCGAGGAAGAAGTCCTGGCATGGTGCAAGGTGCGATATGCCTGCAGGGGAAACTTACTTTATTTTTATCAACAGGGGTATCTGATGCTTGAGACATATGGTGAAAATTCGTTCGGTGCGAAAGAAGATTTTGAGGAAATGCTTGCGAAGCAAAAGACGAAGCCATATTATATACCGCCGAAGGATGAACTACTAAAGTATGTCAATACTATTTATGCAGAGGAGAATAAGGCATTTCATGATATGCTTGCATTTCTTACGAAAGAAATTCCGATGAAGATGGAAGAGGCATATGACATTTGTGTCAATATGCAGTTAGATATCAGGTCTCAGATGACCATGGAGGAAGTGGATGAAGAATGTGCCTCGATGGGAATCGTCTTTGAGGAGCCCGAAAAGAGGAAAGAGTTTGAGCGTCTATTAACGGAGATGTTGAATAATACAAGGCTTCCAGAACATCGTGGACATACAACGGTAGAAATCGAACAGCTAAAGAATCCACGGAAGCATCAAGAGAAAGGGAAGAAAGTATATCCCAATGCTCCATGTCCTTGTGGGAGCGGCAAAAAATACAAATTTTGCTGCGGAAAAAAATAAGAAGGAGAATTGAAATGTTAGAATTTAGATATGATACACAATTACTGATTGAAGGAGAAAACTTATCGGAGGACGACATTAACGACTACATCACAGACAATTTAAAGGGAGATTGTTTGCTTGCGGTAGGGGATGAGGAGCTAATCAAGATTCATTTCCATACCAATGAACCATGGAAGCTCTTGGAGTACTGTGCTTCTTTAGGCGAGATTTACGATATCGTTGTGGAGGATATGGAACGACAAGCAAATGGTCTACAAGGATAGAATGGAGTTCCAGAAAAGAGAAGGATTGTCTTTTCTGGGGCTCTTTTTCTATTTATTGATACTTATACAATAATTCCATACATGGTTCCTAAATTTCTTTCTTAGGGATGGTTATAAAAGGTAAAAAATGGTATATTTTAATTGTGAGATGCATTTGGATAAAAGTATTTGCTCTATCATGGAGATCAAATCTATTAGGGGGAATGTCTATGGCAAAAGCAAAATTAAGTGACCAGAAGAAGATTTATGTAATCGACACCAATGTGTTTATCGCTGATCCGGATTGCCTGAATATGTTTGATGACAATATGATCGTGGTTCCGGATACGGTAATTGAGGAGCTCGACGATAATAAGAAGGCGCCAGGAGATAAGGGATACAATACAAGGCAGGCACTTAGGAAGTTTGACCAGTTGAGGCAGCGGGGCAACCTAATTGAGGGGGTACAGACAGAAAATGGCGGGATTATTCGTATTGAGGCAGATTATAGCCATATTAGCTTGCCAGACGGATGGAAGGATAAGCCGGATAATCGGATTCTTCGGGTGGCAAAGGGGTTGACCGAAGAAGCGGATTGCCCAGTGATTCTTGTTTCCAAGGATACCAATGTTCGCATCAAATCGGATATTGTGGGTGTGAAGGCGGAAGATTATATGCATGAGATGATTGATGAGGACCATCTTGTATATAATGGAAGGTCGGCCATTTTGCTGGATCCTGATTTGTTTATTCAGTTTACGAAGGGTACACCAGTAGAGGTGGAACAGGCACAGTTTCCTGAGGGAAAGCCAAAGGAAGCGTTGTTGGAAAATGAATTCGTATGTATTTATAATAGTGCCACGGGAGGCACTATGCTTGGAAAGATTCGGAATGGAAAGATTCGAAAGCTGGAATATGATGCTGTTAAGCCATTTGGGGTAAGTCCAAGAAATTCTGGGCAGCGGTTTGCAGTAGAGGCGCTACTTGCACCGGCAGAGGAGATTCCCCTTGTCATCTTAAAGGGGGCAGCAGGGACGGCAAAGACATTTTTGACATTGGCATGTGCCCTGCAGCAGTGTGCAGAGGAAGATTGCTACCGAAAGGTGACCATTACAAGACCGAATGTAGAGTTTGACAAAGAGATTGGAGCGCTCCCTGGAGATGAGGAAAGCAAGGTTGGTCCTTTGCTTCGGGGATGTATGGATAATTTAGAATTATTAGTGGATGCAAAAAGTGTGAAGAATCGTGGGGGCAATGAGGAAGATTTGCGCAGCAAGGTGGACTATTTATTCAGTCATGGCTATATTTCGGCTGAGGCGCTTAGCTTCCTTCGTGGACGTTCCCTTACGAGACAGATTTTATATGTAGATGAGGCGCAGAATACCTCGCCTTCCCAGATGAAAGGCATTTTGACCAGAGTCGGGGAAGGAACGAAACTTGTAATTTCTGGCGACTTAAGCCAGATTGATAATCCAAGACTAGATAAGCACAACAATGGCCTTGCCTATGCGCTTAAGCTGATGGCAGGTGACCCATTATGCTGTGTAGTCGGATTTACGGAGAGTGAGACGACAAGAAGCCCATTGGCAGCAAAGGTAGCAGCGCTGATTCAATAGGCAGATAGCAGAGGGGCGTATGGAATGTTTGAATTGTACACA
>CALZJY010000301.1 GCA_945787925.1 uncultured Anaerosporobacter sp.
AGCTGCCACACTAAGTTACCTTAGTGCGACAGCCCCTTTTTTTATATTTCGCTGTCTGCTTTTTTCTTACGTTTTCTAAAAATCATACATAGATAGATGCTGATTTGGTAAAGTAGAATCATTGGTAAGGCAAGCAGGCATTGAGAAATAATGTCTGGCGGTGTGATAATCGCACCTAAGATAAAGATTGCAACGATTGCAGCAGGTCGCGCTTTTACCATCCATTCTGGACGTAGAAGCCCTAATTGGGTAAGGATGACTGTCACGACTGGTAGTTCAAATACGATTCCGAAGAGAAGGAACATGGTAGTCAATAGACCAATGTAATTTTCAATCGAGATCATAGACGTAATGTTAGAGTCCGTATTGATCTTTTGAAAGAAATCCAACATAAATGGAACAGTAACCATCAGTGCGAAGGCAACCCCTACCGCAAAGAAAAAGAATCCGAAGATTATGGAGCACATCATAACCAAGTTTTCGTTCTTGCTTAGTCCTGGAGCCGCAAAGCGGGCGATTTGGAATAAGATGATTGGAGAAGCGACACAGATAGCGCCGATAAATCCGACTTTCATATATTGAACGAATAACTCTTGGGGGGAGATGTAGATAAAGTGATAGCCTACATCAGCGCCAAGTTTGGTTAGATATGCAATAATATCAGGAGCGTAGTGGAAGACTACACAAAAGCCTACAATGGTTGCAAAAAGGCTTATAATCACGCGGTTGCGAAGTTCTTTTAAATGTCCGCGAAGGTTCATTTCATCGTTTGACGCGGACGCCTTTTTCTTCTTAAATAGTGTCATGATCTTCAGCTGTGTTGCTATTCATGCCATCTTTAAAGTTGCGTACTGTTTTGCCAAACATTTTGCTTAGTTTTGGAATTTGACGTGGTCCAAAGATGATGACAACGATTCCTAGGATAATTAATAATTCTTGTGTGCTCATTTTCATATGCGTATACCTCGTTTCAATTCGTATATATTATTTTCCGATTTCATTAATAGATGTAGTTACGTCTTTTAATGAATCTTTTACTTCTTGTTCAAGATCTGTCAATGGTTTTGCAGCCTCTTTTAGAGGAGCAGCTACTTCGTTTAATGGATCTACTACGTTTTCTTTTAAATCGCTTGTTAAATCACTGGTTGCCTTTTTGAATTCCTTAAGACCTACGCCAAGTTTATGTGCATAGATAGGAAGTTTGTCTGGTCCAAGTACGACTAATGCAACAATAGCGATGACCATCATTTCCATAAAGCCAATTTTCATATGTTTTACCTCGTTATAACGAATCTTACTTGCAAAAGCGATGAAAAACATGGTGATAATTTTGTAACAATAGCCTATTAACTGGATTGTTATAAAAAAATACCAATTTTTGATCGGGATTTACCTGTTCATCATAACATAATTGTGTAAATGAATCAACACATTTCGACAGAATAAGTTAAAAATAGATATTTTTATAAAAAGCACTTGAAATTAATGGTAGCATATGATAATATTTTAACATTCCTGTTATAAAATTAACAGGGAATTCATATGTACTTTAGGAGGAAAAGACGAATGAGTATTTCTCGTCGTGAGTTTTTAAAGGGCACTGCAGCAGGCGCTCTTAGCTTAACAACAATGGGATTATTAGGTGGCTGTTCATCAAAAGAAGAGGCAGCAAAGGCTACACCTGTCCCAACAACAGAAAAAAAAGAAACAACAGGAGCACCATCTTGGCTAGGAGAAGCTCCATCTATTAAATCAAATCAAATTAAAGAGACATGGAAAACAGATTTATTAATCGTAGGTGCTGGTAACGGCGGTCTTATGGCAGCTGTAAAAGCAGCAGATTTAGGAATCGATTTCCGTATCGTTGAACAAAACGCAGTAATCTGTGATACAAGAAAATGGTATGGAGCAGTAAATACCACTGATTGTAAAGAAGCAGGATTAAGTGTTGATATTCCAAGATTACGTAGTGAATTCTCTCGTTACGCATCTGGTAAGATAGATCAAAGAGTATTCAACGTATTCGTAAACGAATCTGCAGCAATGCATGATTATGTCGCACCAATCTTAAAAGAATATGATTTCGTATGTGATTTTGAAACAAATACTGGAAAAGACTCAGAAGGAGCAACAATCTACTACCGTCCACCAATCCAACATTACTGGCGTGTAAAAGATAAAGAATCCAAATATGCATCTTGGTCTCGTAACCAAATCTTTGAAGATGTAATTAAGAAAAAAGGATATGGCATCGACTTCAACCACAGCTTAGTAGAGCTTGTAAAAGATGGCGATAAAGTAACGGGTGCGATCTTCCAAAACACTGATACAAATGACTATGTGAAAGTAGAAGCGTCTGCAGTATTATTAGCGACAGGCGGTTATCCAGGAAACCCTGAAATGATGGAGGCATTAAGTCCGATTACAGTAGCTTGTACAACAGCATGTAGCTACAACCCATCCGATCGTGGACAAGGAATCAAAGCTGCAATGTGGGCAGGCGCTGCAAAAGATTTTGAAAGTGCTCCAATGATCTTCGACCGTGGTCTTGTAGATCCAGGCGTAGATGCAGGTTATGAAGTGGATGCCCAAGGAAATAAAGCATTCCGTGGTAAAGTAAGACAGTTCAATCCAGGAACACAACCATTTATGAAAGTAAATCGTGATGGTGTTCGTTTCGCAAATGAATATTGTCCATACAACGATATCACATTCGCAGCGGCATCTCAAAAAGGTGGCGTATTCTGTCAAGTATTTGATAGCAATATCGTAGAAGATGTACAACGTTTCAACACATTAGGTTGTTCTGCAATGACTCGTATGAATGGTGCTGCAATCATGGAAGAAGATGGATTCATCGGTCAAAATGTAAAAGCTGGATACTTAAAGAAAGCGGATACGATTGAAGAATTAGCTGATATGCTAGGATTTGAAGGCGAAGCAAAAGAAGCATTCTTAAAGAGTGTAGAAAAATATAACGAATACTATGACAAACAAGTAGATGAAGAATTCGGTAAGCCAGCATATACATTATCTGCGATCCGTAAAGCTCCATTCTACGGCGGATGGTTAGGCGGAAGCTTACTTACAACATGTGACGGTATCCGTATCAATCCAGATATGCAAGCGTTAAAA
>CALZJY010000302.1 GCA_945787925.1 uncultured Anaerosporobacter sp.
AATGTTCTTTTTTGTCGCTTTCTCGCAGCGACTTGTTTAGTATACCATGGTAAAACTGGTCCGTCAATAGTAATTTTCATATTTTTTTATATTTTTCTAACTTATTCATAATCTTTCGTTTATTTTCCCGCTGTTTTCCTTTAATTGTCGCACAATTCATTTTATTTTCTTTACGCTTTCCCATTCATGGTACTATAACACAATATCTCATTTTTCTATCTTTTTCATTTTTATTCGCTTTCTTGTCGTTTCATATGGTATACTACTTCTTAGAATAATCACGGAGTGTGTATACATATGAGTATAATTTTATCAGCAACTAATTTATCTAAAGTATATTCTCATAGAAACCATACGACGCTTGCATTAAATAATGTAACGGTTTCCTTTGAAGAAAATACATTTACAACAATCATTGGACGCAGTGGTTCTGGAAAAACGACCCTGCTTCATCTACTTAGTGGATTAGATAAGCCAACATCAGGCGTTGTCTACCTAAACCACTGCCAGCTTTCTTCTCTGAATGAGCGAGAGCTTCTTGCACTTAGAAGAAAGCACGTGGGATTTGTTTTTCAAGAAAATACGCTTCTAAACGAATTCACGGTCTATGAAAACATCATGTTACCTTGCATTATAGACAACCGCACGCTAGATACTGCCTACGTGGATGATTTACTACATACCCTTGGACTTTGGGATCAAAAGAATTATTACCCGCATCAACTTTCTGGAGGCCAAATGCAACGCGCCTGTATTGCCAGATCCTTGTCCACTAGGCCAACGATCCTATTTGCCGACGAACCAACTGGACAGCTTGACCGGAAAAGTGGCTGTGAAGTATTTGACTTGCTCCTACTTTCTAGCCGTAAATATAATACGACCATCATCCAGGTAAGTCACGATTTGAAACTAGCGCAAATGTCCGATCGAATCCTTTATTTAAATGACGGATGCTTAAGCCATAAGATGGAGGATTTCTATGCAGACTAGTTTTATTCAGTTCATATTAAAAAGCTTTTTACGAAGGCAAAAATCGATTCGTTTTCCTATTCTTTTATGTAGCATGACCGTCTGTTTTATATTTTTATTTTCTGTGTCTTGTTCTAGTATAGAAGCTACCCTGGTCTCCTCAGCCAAACGCACATATGGCAGCTGGAACTTCGCGGTATATCATGCAACCCAACAGACAAGCCGTCTATTGAGCAATAATCTGTTAATCGATCAGCTTGGAAAGATGGATATTTATGGAGAGATTAAACATACCAAAAACGGAAAAGTAAACTACATTGGTTCCATTGATGCAATCTCAATGCCCCTGCTAAATCTCTCTCTAGAGCAAGGGCGTTATCCTACAAAACCAAATGAAGTCGTGTTGGAACGTGAGCTCTTACTTTACTTAGGCATTCCTCAAAGAATTGGAAATACCGTTACGTTAACCTATGCTACAAATGATGGTAATATCCAAGAACAGTCCTTTGTTCTCTGTGGAATCATGAACGCGTACCACAATACGTATTTAAAACAAGGTCCTTTAGTAAGTGCCTTTGTATCGAGTATCGCTAGTACAAAATCTACTACACCGATCTCTACCAATTATTTTGGGACCATTGCCTCTGATTATGATGCTAGGACGATTATAAATGAACTGCAGTACTCTAATCAAAATTCCGAACAAGACTCCCAGGAAAACTGGTGTTACAATAGTTACCTAACGCCTCCTAGTCGTGTTCACACCATTACTCAGTTTACTAGTGTCGGAATGCTCGGCATCTTACTTGTGAGTATCTACCGTTCCTTTTTGTATTATTACATTAGACGTTCCCAAGTACTGCAAAAATCACATCCTTTCTTATTTGATAAGAAACGGATTCGTCGTTTTTTTCATCAGGAATGTCTTCTAATCCTTGGAGAATGTCTGCTTTTGGGATGTTTGTTAGGATATGGATTATGCATGCTGATGTATCTGTTTTACCGGCTCTTTTATCCTGATACGGTCATCATGTTCCACCTAGTAAAACTATTCTCCAGTCTAGGAATTACACTGGTTGCAATTGGAATAACGATAGAACTAAGCCGAATACACAGTTACTATGTTACAACCCACAAACCAACCCTAGACCTTCCACAATCTCCAAAGAATCACTTCCATAAACCAGTGTCACGCTTTTTGTTCTTATTGAAACGCTATACAAAGGTGTATAAGAAATCTATTGTGTGTTATATACTGCTATATATTCTTTTGAATATTTGTGTGTTATTCTTTGTAAAAGATTGTGTTTCGCTCTATCGATTTAATAAACAACTAAGTTATGATAATCCATTCGACTATAGTATCATGGGCATTGAAAATTACGATGACATTGCTCCTCTAATTACAAAAATAAAGGCTCTCCCGGAAGTAGATCTTGTTTCTAATTGCCGTTATGTAAAACAAAATGGGCTCGTTGTCGTATGCGTACCAGATGTTGCTCCTACTCCCCCAACAAATACTTGTTGTGTATTCCTTGGAGACACGAAGCCGCTGACGGATATAAGCTTTAAAAATAATATAGCAAGCTTTCAACTAAATTCCGTTGACTATAACTTTCCGATTCAACAATTTGTTACGTTTGACTATCCAAACTCTAGATTTCGGCTTCCATCACGTTCGGAAACCCTCGTGTACGTTAATCCCACAACCTTTGATTCGATTGTAGCTTCTAGCCATATGAAGACCTATTACTTTGTAAGAATTACTTATTATGAAAACTGTGATCCGATCATCACTAGTAATATCATTGATAGCCTCCTATTTGGAAATAGTTCTTTAGAGGTCTTACATAGCGCTGTTAATATACGTAACCAGTCTGAACTTACAATTGCAAAATATGCAATGCGGATGGTCGTAAGCCTTTCCTTATTTTTTGCGATGTTTACGATTCTTCGAAACTATCAACATGCTGCCTTGCAATATTTACAGAGCGAATTACGCATCCTATGGCATTTAGGACTTCCCAAACACCCAATTCGTTGTTATTTCTATACGATGAACGTATCCTGCCATTTCATTAGCACAGTGCTTACAGGCGCCCTGCTTTATTTGTTAGATATGGTAGGCAATTACTCCACACTAATTGGAAAATCCTTAGATA
>CALZJY010000303.1 GCA_945787925.1 uncultured Anaerosporobacter sp.
TCTATAAACATCAGTTTGAAGATTTGTCCAAAGTAATCGCAATGATTAAGAACCGTAATTATAAATTCATCATCTATATGGACGACCTATCCTTTGAAGAGTTTGAAATTGAGTATAAATACTTAAAAGCAGTCATTGAAGGTGGATTAGAAATTAAACCAAACAATGTATTAATATATGCAACGTCTAACCGTAGACATTTAATCCGTGAGACATGGAATGACAGGGAAGATGTGAGAGCAGAAGAGTTGCATCACTCCGATACGGTACAAGAAAAATTATCGTTGGTTGCTCGTTTCGGTGTGACGATTCATTTTGGCAAACCGAATAAAAAACAGTTTAATGAGATCGTAGTCAATATTGCAAGACGTTATCCAGAGATTACATTGACGGAAGAAGAGCTTCAAATGGAAGCAAACAAATGGGAATTAAGCCATGGAGGAATGAGCGGAAGAAGTGCAGAGCAGTTTGTCTCCTACTTGATAGGCCAGACATTAGAAAAAACAAAATAAAAAACGCCCTAAAAAGAAGGGCGTAGAATGCATACTTTGTTATGTTATGGAATTGGAAATTTTGGTGTAAACAGATAAGGAGACGTGTGGCTATCCTCTGCCTCCTTTATACTTTTGGTTGCTTCTTGGCAGAAGTAATCTTGGGCATTTAATAACGTCTTACCGCGCTTATCGACCTTTTCATACGTTCCCTCTGGGGTGAGGATATGGGATTTTACCGTATCCTGTAACTGAGTAGTGAGGATATGGATTACCTCGGCCTTTGCTTCTTCTGCTTCGACTGGGAAGAGGATTTCCACCCGTCTATCCAAGTTACGTGGCATCCAGTCAGCACTGCTCATATAGACCTCTTCATAGCCATCGTTATAAAAATAATAGATTCGTGCATGTTCAAGGAAGGTACCGATAATGGAGCGCACCGTAATGTTTTCGCTAATCCCTTCGATTCCGACTTTCAAGCAGCAGATTCCACGGATAATCAGTTCGATTTGTACGCCTGCCGCACTGGCCTCATAGAGGGCCGCAATAATCGTGGCATCACATAAGGAATTCATCTTGGCAATGATTTTCGCAGGCTTCCCATCTTTTGCATTTTGAGTTTCTCGATGAATTAGCTCTAGAAACTTATTTCGGAGCCAGATAGGGGCTAGCGTAAGCTTATGCCAAGAAAGAGGTTCGGAATAGCCAGAAAGCATATTGAATACGGCAGTAGCATCTTCTCCATATGAAGGCTTTGCAGTCAAGATACCGAGGTCGGTATAGAGTTTTGCAGTACTATCGTTATAATTGCCAGTACCAAGATGAACGTAACGGCGGATTCCATCTTCTTCTTTTCGAACGACCAAGGTAATCTTGCAGTGAGTCTTTAGCCCAATCAATCCATAGATAACATGGCATCCTGCTTGCTCGAGCTTCTTTGCCCAGTTGATATTGTTCTCCTCATCGAAACGGGCCTTTAATTCTACTAATACTGAGACTTGTTTTCCGTTCTCGGCAGCGGTAGCAAGAGAACTTATGATTGGGGAATTGGAGCTAACACGATATAGTGTCATCTTGATGGCCAATACGTTCGGGTCACAAGCTGCAGAATGTACAAATTCTACTACAGGATCAAAGGATTGGTATGGGTGGTGTAGTAAGAAGTCTTTAGAAGCGATTTGATCAAATAGGTTCTTTTCCAGGCTCAAATTAGGATGAGGCTTTGGCGTATAAGGCTGGTAGCGTAAGTGGTCAAAGCCTTCTAATCCAGAGAGCTTCATTAAGAACGTTAAATCAATCGGCCCATTGATGGAGAAGATATCGGAACTTTGCTTGATCCCTAGTTCTTTCGTTAGAATTTTTAAGAGGTGTTTATCAAAAGGCTCCTCGATTTCAAGTCGGATGACTTCGCCCCATTTTCGTTTCTTTAATTTGTTCTCAATCTCGCTTAATAAGTCAGCAGCTTCTTCTTCGTCAATCGATAAATCGGCATTCCTCATGATTCGATAAGGATGTGCTTCCTTTACCTCATAGTTTAGGAAAAGCTTCTGTATGTTCTTTTCAATGATCTGCTCTAATAGGATGAACGTCTTGCTAGTAATAGAATCCGATGGAATTGGTACGATTCGAGGCAATACGCTTGGTACCTGAACCGTGGCAAAATCATAAGGTTTTTCTTTTCTCTTATCCTTTAGCAAGGGAATGAAGTTCTCCCTTAGTAAATACTAAAAGGCTGCAATGTTTAATGACTTATTTCTAAGTAGTGGGAATGGTCTGGAGGAATCCACTGCCATCGGTGTTAGCACAGGATAAATAAATTCCTCAAAATACTTATCTACGTATTCGCTTTGTTCTGGAGTAAGTTTTTCATACTCTGGCACGATGATGATATCATTTTGCTTCAACGTAGGAAGCAGGGAGCGGTTATAGGTGGAGTATTGCAAGTTCACTAGCTTATGTGATTTCTTGGCGATTTCAGATAATTGGTCAGAAGGAGTAAGTCCAGAAAAATCGGGCTTTAAGTATTTGGCATGCACCATGTCTTTTAAGGAGGCGACACGGACCATAAAGAACTCATCTAGATTCGAAGCGGTAATTGCTAAGAACTTGGTGCGTTCTAGAAGAGGGATGGATTTGTCTCTTGCTTCCTGTAAGACACGGTAGTTAAAATCGATCCAGCTTAATTCACGATTTGTATAGTACTCCGGTTTCATATATTTGGAATTTGATTTCATCTAAAGACTCCTTTTTTGTTTTAGAATAGGGCGTACCCCGAAGACCTCTTCGAAGAAGTCTGCTTTTTTCGAAAACAATCCTTTCTCCAACGTGATGTTTTCGAAGCTTTCTGTTTCAATCAGTAATTGGGTTCCTTGTTCATTACATTTTAAATGGCAGGAGATTGTCTTTAGTTTTTGCTTATGGCTTTTATCTAGTGCATTTGCAAGGCGTAAGATTGCAGTAAGTTTTGCAATCATAAGATAAGACGCAGGAGAGATAGCAGGATCAAAGGAAGAAAGGTTTGGGAAGGTGGACGCTTTATAGCGTACTAGGTTTGCCACCAACAGCCGTTCCTTATGGCTTAATCCAATGATTTCTGTGGACATGATGATATGGTAGGAATTTGCTTCTACATGGTT
>CALZJY010000304.1 GCA_945787925.1 uncultured Anaerosporobacter sp.
TAACGTACGCCACAAACTCCCATCTGCTCAAATGCTTTTTCTAATGTTTGATGTGCCTTCTCTGGTGTGATTCGTAACATAAACGTGCCGCCTTTTAATAAAGTACCTGCATATTCACACTGAAGCATGCCTGGCAATACTTCTAAATATTCTTCACAGCATCGAAGCTGGGAGGCTTCCTCAAATCCCCCGTGAACCAGGAACGCAAGCTTGATCTTTCCTTGGTACTGCTTTGGATCGATTTCCTCTAAAAACTCCAGCATGATTCCTGGCAGGCTTTCTACAAAGAGTGGAAATGCAAATAATACAAATTGACTTTCATAAAAAGCTTGCCGAATTGCTTCCCAAGACTTGCGTTCCGTGAGATAGTATATGCTTGCCGTACTACCTGCCTGTTCCACTCCTCGTTTAAATGCTGCTATGATCTTATTGGTATTGCTATATTTTTTACTCTTGGCGAACCACTAATGATTGTTAAGTGCATGATACAGCTCCTTTCGACGTTCTACTCCATATGCCCCAAGAGAAATCCCTGATAAATTGAGCATCACTCGGTCCATCCAATGGGATAGGTACGTCTCATCTCCCTCTCCTATGTACAACACGCCCATCTTTAGCTCCTTATCATAGCGAGGCCTATGCCGCATCTGTCCATCCTTCACCTTTAAATACATCATGTCCAATGGAACGAGGCGGTCCACCATGTTCTTCATCTTATACGAAACAAACCCAAGCTTCGTCTCCGTCAAGAATAGGATATGGTCTGCTGCTAGGTACTTCTTATAAAATTTCGGATAATCATCCTGAATGCTACAAACTCCTGGCGTCTTCAGCCAACAATAGTTGCATCCTACGCATGCTGCAATCTTATAGTCTTCTGCATACAGCACCTCGATTGCTGGGAACTTCTCTTTCAGCTCTAAAATCACTGCTGCCGCCTCTTTGTGTTCCCTTGGCAACGTACTAATTACGATATTTTTCACTGCTTCATCTCTCTTAGCGCTTGCTTTTCCTCATTTCCACCACGTCGTTCTGACACAATGAGTCCAAGCAGGGTAAGCACGGTTCCCACCAGTGAAACGATCGTCAATTTCTCATGCAAGATTAAAATGGACGTCACCACAGTCACTACCGGCACCAAGTAAATATAGACGCTTGTCTTTACAGCTCCTAATACCTTTACCGCAACATTCCAAGTCACATAGCATAGCGCCGAAGCGCCAAGTCCTAAAAATAATAAGTTTGCCGCATAGATCGGAGTTAGGAACCTGTGCAACCCTAGTTCAAATTTGAAAAATGGCAATATTGGAAGGATTCCAAGCAATCCATAAAAGAAAATCCTTCTTGTCGTTTGTACCGTCTTATATCCGTATGTACTGATCTTTTTTGTAAGGATGGAATAACATGCCCAAACAAAGGCAGCTCCTACTGCTAACAAGTCTCCGATTGGATTGATTTCCACTCTAAATACTATCCGGCTTAACAATGCCGTAAAGAATGGTGCGACTGAAATGATTACGCCCACATTGGAAGCTAACGTATGGGTAAGTGCGATATTCTCTAATAAGAAGTAAAACGTCACCCCACAAAGACCTGCAAGGAAGAAGAGCAGTTCTTTCTTCTTATCCCTTACCCTAAGCCTCTTTGGATATGCCGCACATAGGGCAATTCCGCCTAACATAAACCGAAAGAACAGTATTTCAATCGGTTCAAACGCCGCTAACAATACTTTCGTACAAACAAACGTCGTCCCCCATACCATGGTAGTTGCAAATGCAAGTAAATGTCCTGTCCTATTACTATGTTCCATCGTTTCTCCTTTCGTTCTTTTGTAATATTTTTACCCCTTATTCCGCCTCTTCCCAGCGGTACTCCATATTTTGTGCAATCTCTTGTGCTTTCTCTTTCCCATGACAGTCACAAATAAAGCCAAGTGCCATATCGATTCCTGTAGTAATTCCTGCGGATGTATATACGGTATCCTCGCAGATCCACCTTACATCCTTGACCCAATCCACTTCCGGATCCTGCTGCTGCACCCAGTCAAATGCCCGTTGGTTGCTCGTTGCTTTCTTTCCTTTCAAAATTCCTGCCTTTGCAAGGAGCGCTGCCCCTGTACAGACCGAAATCACATACGTAGCTTCTGTTGCAAGTTCTCTCAGTTTCTTTATAAAAAACCGATCCTTTACCAACTCCCTTGTTCCCCTTCCTCCAGGTACAAGAAGAATTCCTTGCTCCATCACGCTAAATGGCAATGTCTGAAGCTCTGCATTCTGTGCGCTAGTGACGATACCGCCCTCTAAGGAATAATATTTGATTTCATATTCCTCCGCAAACCCTCCAAACACACCTACCGGCCCGAATACATCTAGTGACTCAAACCCGTCGAACACGACCACATTTACCTTTTGCATAGCATCCCCTCCGTTTTCTTGACTCTATGTTTATTGTAACATATTTATGGGACAGTACTTATATTTTTTCATAAAATTGTATAGAACCATTTGCATTCTGAAACATATCAAAATATAATTATATCATCGCATCTATAATGTTATGTATACTATGATCGATAAAAATATAATCATCCTATCCTAAAAGGAGGACATTATGAAAAATACAACAGCTACTCCATATTCAATACACAAGATAACTTCTACAACAAACAGCGTTCCAGTTACCAATGATCATTTCTTCCATTGCCATAAGGAATTGCAATTCCTCCTTGTGACAAACGGATCTTTTTCGTTAACGGTAAGCGGAAAAAACTATATGCTTGACCATACTCATGGCATGTTTATCAATAGCAACCAATTACATACGATTCAACCGCTTAGTGAGCATTGGGAATACCTAAGCGTTCTAGTTGCGCCAGAACTAGTCACTCCAAAGGAAGGGATTCCTCTTTCAAAAGAGGTACAAGAAGTCTTTTATAATACTTCGGAACTTCCAGAAGTCCTTCTAGACACGGACGTATGCTGGCAGTCTGCCATTTGTTCCATGCTGTCAGAACTCTATTCCTTCTACGAGACTTCTACTGCATTTGCAAAGGAATATGAAGTGGTCATCCGTATGCAGACCATCTGGCTCCACTTACTAAGGGGTTGTAAAGATTCGATCC
>CALZJY010000305.1 GCA_945787925.1 uncultured Anaerosporobacter sp.
TCCAGAGTATGAGGACGATATGTTCTTAACAAGTACGAAGGCGTTAGAGGTGACCAATGAGAATACATTGCTCGTGGTAGTCGATGTAAACCGACCATCTTATACGGAGTGTCCAGAACTATTAAAGATGACACCAACCATCGTAATTCTAGATCATCATCGTCAGACAAGCGAGGTCGTTCAGAATGCGGTATTAAGCTATATCGAGCCGTATGCATCCTCAACCTGTGAAATGGTTGCAGAGATCCTACAATATATCGAGGATGGACTAAAGTTAAAACCATTAGAAGCGGATGCCATGTATTCAGGCATGATTATCGATACAAACAACTTCCTGATGAAGACAGGGGTTCGTACGTTTGAAGCGGCCGCCTTCTTAAGAAGAAATGGTGCGGATGTGACTCGTGTTCGCAAATCGCTTCGAAGCGATATGAATGAGTATGTAAAGAAAGCCGAAGCATTAAGTAGCACGGAAGTATTTATGGATGATTATGCGATTGCAGTCAGCACGAGCGAGGGAGTAGAAAGCCCTACCGTTCTAGGTGCCCAAGTTGCCAATGAACTTCTTAATATTACAGGAATCAAGGCTAGTTTCGTATTAACTAACTATAACAATAAGATTTATATTAGTGCACGATCCATTGATGAATTGAATGTACAGATTGTAATGGAGAAACTCGGTGGCGGCGGCCATATGACCGTTGCGGGAGCACAGCTAGAAAACTGCTCCATCGAGGAAGCAAAACAGACAGTGAAAGATACATTAGAGCAGATGAGACAGGAAGGAGAAATATAAAATGGAAATTATTTTACTTCAAGACGTAAAGGCATTAGGAAAAAAAGGTGAGATTGTAAATGTAAGCGAAGGTTACGCAAGAAACTTTATCTTACCTAAAAAACTAGGATTAGAAGCGAATGCTAAGAATAGAAATGATTTAAAGCTTCAAAAAGCAAACGATGAAAAAATCAAACAAGAAATGTTAGAAAAAGCAAAACAATTCGCAGAAGAATTAAAAGAAAAAGAAGTTCAAGTAAAAATCAAAGCAGGTGACGGTGGAAGAACATTCGGTTCTATCTCCACAAAAGAAATCGCTACAGCTGCAAAAGAACAGCTTGGATATGACATTGATAAAAAGAAAATGGTATTAAAAGAGCCAATCAAAAGCATTGGAACGTATGTGATCACAATCAAATTACATGCAAAAGTAAATGGCGAGCTTAGAGTAAAAGTGGTTGGAGCATAGGAAATAGATTGGAGTAAAAGTGGAAGAGGCATTGATCAAACGAGTGCTTCCTCATAGTATTGAAGCAGAGCGTTCTGTCATTGGTTCTATGATTATGGATAAGGATGCAATTACAAGCGCATCTGAAATTATTACAGGGGAAGACTTTTATCAGAATCAATTTGGTATACTTTATGATGCGATGTTGGAACTGTACAATGAAGGAAAGCCAGTAGACTTAGTTACCTTACAGGATAAGATTAAGGAAAAGGATATTCCGGAAGAGCTATGCAGCATCGAGTTTATTCGTGATTTGATTAGCTCGGTACCAACTTCTGCAAATGTAAAGTATTATGCAGGCATAGTAAAAGAAAAGTCAGTATTACGACGTTTAATCAAGATTACAGAAGGGATTTCCAATGATGCTTATATGAGCAAGGATAAGCTAGAAGTAATCTTAGAAAATGCAGAGAAGCAAGTATTCGATGTCGTTCAGAATCGTAGTACGGGAGACTTCACAAGCATTAAGGATGTTGTTATTCAATCCCTTGCAAGCATCGAGTCTGCAGCACGTAATAAAGGGAGCGTTACTGGGGTATCCACAGGATTTTATGACTTGGATTATAAGACAGCGGGACTACAGCCATCCGACCTTATTATCGTTGCAGCCAGACCATCTATGGGTAAGACGGCATTCGTCTTAAACATTGCAGAAAATGTCGCAGTAAAGAATAATACGACGACAGTAATCTTCAGTCTGGAAATGAGTAAGGACCAGTTAGTAAAACGTATCATCGCCATGAATGCGAAAGTAGATTCGCAGGCAATGAGAACTGGTGACCTTCAAGACGACGATTGGCTTAAGATTGTAGAAAGTGCGAGAGATATTGGTAGTTCGAACTTAATCATTGACGATACGCCAAGTATCACCGTACAAGAATTACGGTCCAAATGCCGTAAGTTGAAGCTAGAGAGAAACCTTGGCTTGGTAATCATCGATTACCTTCAGCTTATGAGTGGTGGAAGCAAGAAATCGGAATCCAAGCAACAGGAAGTATCCGAGATTTCACGAAGCTTAAAGGCCGTAGCAAGAGAGATCAATGCTCCGGTAATCGCCTTATCCCAGCTTAGCCGTGCGGTTGAGCAGAGACCGGATAAGCGCCCGATGATGTCCGATCTTCGTGAATCTGGAGCGATTGAGCAGGATGCCGATGTTATCATGTTCATTTACCGTGATGATTATTATAATAAAGAGTCTAAGGATGCAGGCGTATCTGAGATTATCATTGGTAAGCAGAGAAATGGTCCGACAGGGACTGTTAAGCTTGCATGGTTATCTCAATATACCAAATTTGCAAATCTTGACCGAAGTTACTATGACCAACATCGAGATGATGAAGAATAATAGAACGAGGAAACTAGAGAGTTTAGTCACTAGTTTCCTTTTTTATTGTAATTGGGGAAGATTATAGAGTTTCTAACCAAACAGTGTCGATAAGTTATTGTAAGAAATTGGATAAGCTTTATTGCAAAACCATACCCCTATGCTATAATTATTAGTATGATAAAGGAGGTTGCCATTATGAGTGAGGGTAGTACCTATGTGATATCACAGGCAGTCAAAAAAACTGGGCTACGATCACATACGATACGATACTGGGAAGAGGAACTTGAGCTTCCTATATCTCGTGATAGTATGGGGCGTCGGTATTATACGAACAAAGATATTCAGCTATTCTTACGGATTAAAGAGTTAAAGAGCAAAGGGTTCCAACTAAAAGCGATTGCCTTAATGTTGCCTGATCTTGAGAAAGTATATGAACTTGATAGCCAGAGAATGTCGCAACTAAGAGATGAGATGAACTCCAAAGTAATACAGTTGAG
>CALZJY010000306.1 GCA_945787925.1 uncultured Anaerosporobacter sp.
AAACGACCTCGCTGGGGATGCAACGAGGTCATTTAAAAAAGGGGAGGATAAGTATTTAATTTTTCTTTAGTTCATTGCTGTATAATTGGAGGGGGGATCCAATTATAATAAGAGCATACGCGATTTGTAATGTCTAATAAATGACTTACACCTTTTGTGCAATCTCACTTATGAGTTACGCTTTTTTGTAACTCATTTATTAAACTAATAACAGTATTGGTCAATTTAAAATAAATTATACAATCATTTGAAAGTTTTTTATAAAAAATCATAAAAATAACAATTATTTTTCGGTATTATGTCTTGCAAGATTTGGGTATCATGTGCTATACTTTTTAAAGTTGTAAAAGAAAGGACGTGCATTATGAGTTTATTAACTGAATGGAGAGACGTTGCATATAACGAAGAAATGAACAATAGCCAAGCAGGACAAAAGTTCTGGACTGACTATTTTTTACTAGAAAAAGGTGTTTATGAAAAATTATTAGCTGCTCCAGGTGCTAATGTAAAAGGTACTGTGAAAGAGTTAGCTGAAAAATATGGTTTAGAATTATCTACAATGGTAGGTTTCCTTGATGGAATCAACGACAGCTTAGTAACTCCTAACCCAATCGAAGAAATGGAAGAAGATACAGTTGTTAGCCTTGAATATGACCCAGAAAAACTTTACTACAACATGTGTGAAGCCAAAGCTGAATGGTTATATGAATTACCACAATGGGATAACTTATTAACAAAAGAACGTAGACATGAATTATACGTACAACAAAGAAAATCTGGTACAATCGTAAAAGAGAAAAAAGTTGGCCGTAACGAACCATGTCCATGTGGCAGCGGTAAAAAATACAAACACTGCTGTGGAAGATAATTATTGATAGAGTAGCTCACAGGAATCCGCCTGTGGGCTTTTTTAATGCATAAAATATTCCATTTCGGAGATGGTATGTAATAGTAATCGAATTTAGGAGAGCTATTATGATATCAGAACATATTTTGATGGATGAGGGAAAACAAAAAGAGCTTGCAGTCGCATTTTATCTGGCGCCGGTGGTACTTGGAGTAAAACCGGCGTCATTACTTGCGTTTTGGTCTGTGGAGCTAAAGGAATACGAGGCAGTAACCAGCCGCCTAGGAATCCAGAGCGTAATCTTGGATGAGTATCATGGAAAGAGTTATGTACTATTTTATGATAGGGAGCTGTTGTTACGGACCATGGAATCGAGTGGATCGAAGGAAGTGCTGAAAATGTTTGGGTATGAAGGTACGCAGCTAGAACCACTGATTCACAGGGTTTCCCTTCGGTTACAGAAGTGCCATCGTAGGAAAGAGGCAGAGTTTCCTCATGAAATCGGCATCATGCTAGGATATCCTCATTTGGATGTGCTTGGCTATATCAAGCATCATGGAAAAGAGGCCCTTTATGATGGGTACTGGAAAGTCTATGATGACGTTGCCAAGGCAAAAGAAATCTTTTTGCAGTATGACATTGCAAAAAAGGTACTTTTACAGTATGTGATTACGCATTCCCTCCACGAAAAGAAAGTGGAGCGGCAATAGAAAAAGAGCGTTTACCAATCGGTAGCGCTCTTTTTATGTACTTATTTGTTTTTTTGTTGTCTTTGTTTATACAACAGATATTCGGCATATTCTTTTATTTCAACAGTGCTTTCTTTGGAAAGCTGCTGATATAGGTTGAAGAAATCAACAATATCCTTGTCTAGCACTTCTCCGCCAATTGGAAGGTAGGAATCCGTGATGCCAAGCAGATAATCGCAAGACACGTCGAAATATTGGGAGAGGGCGATTAGTTTTTGAAAACTTGGTTCATTTCTCTGGGATTCATAATTGGAAATGGCGGTTGGTTTTAGATCGAGAATATCAGCAAGTTCGCTTTGGGTCAGACGGTGTTTCTGACGGAGCTGTTTGAGACGAACGCTAAAATCCATAATAAACCTCCTATTTCTTGTATGTACTCCTATTATATGCCTGATTTTACCATTATGTCAAATCTTTCGAGATATTTGTCTCAAAATCATACTAGGTTGACAAATATCTTATGCAGAAATACTATGTATTATAGAGACTTTTCGTACGGAGGGAGCAAATGGGGGAAGTAGAAGGGGTACAAGTGTACCAGGAAATCATGCATAACTTGGACGAAATTGTGTTATTTGTGGATGCAGGGAATCGTATTTTGCACGGTAATGTAGCGGCAAGAGAAGCGCTATATTATGAAAACGAGGAGCTTGCAGGACGTCCAATCAACGAAATCATACATAACAACGAAGAACATCATCATAGGTATCAGTGGCAGGGCAATATTTATCGGAAAAATGGAACCTGCTTTTTTGCTGAGTTTAAACGGATCACGGTGGCAGCTGGAGAGATTGAGACCATCTATCTGATTCGTAATTTGGAAAAGGAAAAGAAACAGGAAGAGGAAATCAAGAAGCTGCAGCAGGCAATGAAGGAGCTCACCCAGGCAAAGCAGTCTTTTTTAGCCAATGTGACTCATGAGCTTCGCACGCCGATTAATGGAATGAAGGGCATGGCGGTATTGTTGAAGGAAAGCGGCGTCTTACAGGAGCAGCAGGATACCATCGATGTCATGCTTTCTTGTTGCAGTAATATGGAACGGATCGTAAATGATATCTTAGACTATTCCAAGCTTGGAAATGGGAAGCTTGAATTGGTGGAAGAGCCATTTTCCATCCGTGAGTGGCTGCAAGGCATCATGTCGATCCAGGAGTCAGTCATCCGTCAAAAGAATCTGGCATGTTCCTATATGGTCGATCCTGCAGTGCCGCAAACGGTAGTCGGGGATGGCTATCATCTAGGCCAGGTGCTTGGAAACTTATTAAATAATGCAGTGAAGTTTACAAAAGAAGGCAAGATTATAGTAGAAATGCTTTTAAAAGAGAAAAAGGAGCATCAAGTCGTACTTTCTGTAGCCGTTTCGGATACGGGCATCGGTATTGCCGAAGAGAAGTTAGAGGGCTTATTTGAAAGCTTTCAGCAAGTCGATCCGACGATTACGAGAGAGTACGGTGGTACGGGGCTTGGGCTTGCTATAGCGAAAGAATTAGTCACGATGA
>CALZJY010000307.1 GCA_945787925.1 uncultured Anaerosporobacter sp.
ACTTGTTGCGAAGTAGTAAGTCAAATCTTCTGCAATTTCACCACTTACAAGGTGAGTTTGTCCAACATATGGTTCTTTTAAGCCCATATCTTTGATTACGTTTAGGATACCAAGATCTAACGCTTTACCTACATCTAATTTCCCTTGTGCACTTGGAGGTAACATAACGTCTGGACGGTTTACGTAACCTTTTACGTTTGCACTTGCATCTGCAGTTACAGTTAAGCCTTCGATTGGTCCGCTACATTTGATTTGAAGAGTTAAGATATCCTTCTCTCCTTTCATCATGCTTCCCATCATACTTCCCGCTGTAAGAAGACGTCCAAGTGCTGCTGTTGCAACTGGGCTTGTGTTATGTGCCGCTCTTGCTTCTTCTACTAAGTCTCTTGTTGTACATGCAAATGCACGAATCTGGTTATTCGCAGCAGTTGCTCTTACGATATAATCTGCCATTTTGGTAATTCCTTTCCTCTATTCACTGTAATACTTGTTTGCCTGTGTCTTTTCTCTCGCAACAATATACATTCGTTCGCTTGTCTCGCTTACTGGTTCCTTTGTAAATGCATCGTATGCCGCTACAAATTCCATGCCAGCTTTCTCAATAAGACGTTTTACGGTGTCTAGGGAGTACGCCTTTTGATAGTGCATTTCATCAAAACGCTTAAAGATGTCTTGTTCTCCTAGTTCCTCTTCTAATTCCGTATCTCTTACATAGATCGAAAGATTGTATTCATTTACGCCTTCTTCTTTGAAATAGTAATTATCCCAAATGAAGCTTGCATCCTTGCGGTTTTCCGCAATGGTATTGTTCGCTAACAGTGTTTCATATTTATAAGGAGTATTCATATCAAAGATAAATACGCCTTGCTTCTCTAAATAATTGTTTACAAGTCGGAAGACTTTTACTAAATCGTCTTCACTCATAATATAATTCATGCTGTCGCAGATACTTACTACCGCATCTACGGTTCCATATAATTCAAACTCTCTCATATCTTGTAATAGATATAAGATGTTTTCACGTCTATCATTCGGAGCCTTGTCTTCTTCGTCAAAGACATCCGCCTTCTTTTCCATCGCGATGGAAAGCATTTCTTCCGAATTGTCGATTCCAATCATATCATAGCCTGCTTTTGCAAGACGTTCTGTGATGCTTCCTGTTCCACATCCAAGGTCTGCAACGAGGCCTTCTTCTACTCCATACTCTTTTAATAATTGATGAAGGTATTCTGCCCAATCATCGTATGGAATATTGTCCATAAATGCGTCGTACACTTGCGCAAATCCTGTATATGCCTGCATATGTGTTCCTCCAGTTACACGCCGCTCATTACAGCGTATCATATCAATACTACCAGTATATAAGGGAATTGTCAAAAAACTTTTCACTGGCAAAAAGAAAGTCCCCTGACTCGCTGCCGGGAACTTTCTTCTATCCGATCATACTGCATTTTCCTCTGCAGCTTTCTTTCTCTCTTTTTTCTTCTTGGTAATCAGTCCGCCTATCCTACCCGTTTCCTTTGCACTTAGGGATTTCCATCCAGAATCCATCACTTTATCAAATAAACCTAGCTCTTTGGCTATTTCATATTTTAACAATTCATCGGGTTTTAACTTACTGAAATCAATTGGCTTTTCTTGTTTTTGCTTTCTCTCCATAGGGGCACCCCCTTCCTTTCTAGGAAGAGTATGCCCTATTTTGACTTTTTTAAACCCCTAGATGCAAATTATCATTTTGTTTTCGTACTCTTTGTCGATGTATAGGCGCCATAATACGTAGCCTTGCCTGCACTGCGATACGTCCTTACCCGTACATAGTATTTCTTATTACGGCTTAGCTTCTTAATCGTCACCTGGAGGTTCTTATATCCCTTGATGGAGATCTTCTTCGCGCCCTTAAACTTTTTGTCTCTGGAGTAGCATACTTGATAGCCCGTCTGGGAACTGTCCGTCTTGCTCCATTTTATTGTTAGCTTGCCGCGCTTATAACTCTTTACGGTGCTTAGGCTGATATTCTTGGACCATCGGGCATAGAGCTTGATGGTTGCACCTTGCGTCGCACTTAAGTTCTTTACCTTCTGCTTATTGGAATACCATGTTCCCTTTCCATTGGACTTCGTATTCCATCCTAGGAACGTATAGCCTTTCCTTTTAAATGCAACGCCATTGATTGGTGTGCTCTTGTTATAGGTAAGCGATTGTTTCTTCATCGTTCCGGAACCGCCATTGGAATAGAAGCTTAGCTTGTAGGTGATCGGCTGGAACACAGCGTTTACAGTTAAGTCATTATTCACCTTAGTAAAGGCGCGGTCCCATTTGTCAAAGCGATATCCTTTTGATGCTTTTGGTGCCTTTGGTGCCTTGGCATCCTTTCCTTGACGCACATACTGCGTGGAAATCACCTTGCTTCCTGCACGGAAGGTTACTTTCTTATAGTTCGAGTTATTCGTGAATGCCTTGATTCTGATTCCCGTACTTCCCGAGTACGCCCTTGCATCTTCCCATCCCGCGTTGGAACATTTCTTCAAAAAGGTCTGATTGTTCCCATTGTCTGCATCAAATTGAATCCAGCTATAATCTGCATCTTCTTCTAATCCAACCGCTACGTAGGTATCATGGACTGCCTTTAAGGTAATTACAACAGAGTAACGCTCGCCTGGATCTAGTACTACCTCTTGGTTTAACGGAATTGTGTAGCTTCCTTCAAAAGTAGTTCTACCCTTCACTTCCTTCTTTAATACTGGCGTCCCGCTACGAGGATCTTTTTGATTCTTTACATTCTTATATACTTGAACCGTATAGTCTACATCTGCAGTCTGGAAAGAGACCTGTACTGCCTTTAATTCTTCCCTATTCTTTCCATTTGCCTTTACCGTAAACTCGGCTGCTACCATGGCATTGTTTGGTACACTCAGGTATTCCAAACCTGCGCTTCCATCATAGAAATAGTTATTCTGGTATGTTCCTGCCTGCTGCATCTCTATCGCACATCCTGCAACCATTGTTTGGTCTTCATAGGACATATAGAAATATCCTCTATCCCCCCAGTACTCACTCCAGCTGTTTTTCACAATCCATGCCC
>CALZJY010000308.1 GCA_945787925.1 uncultured Anaerosporobacter sp.
AATAAGAATACTAGTCCAAAGAAATAGATTTTCAAATCCACCGCAGCATCCGCCATGACTTGCTCTGGCGTATTCATAATCTGTAGGATTTGCGTATGCAACACCACCCCCACAATCATAAGCACGCTAGAAATCGCCACGATGGATACGATCGACGTATAGATGCTCGTCTTCATCCTTTTGTATTCCTGGGCTCCAAATAATTGGCTGATTACTACGCCGCTTCCAATACTTAAGCCCGTGGCAATCGCAATAAACAAAAACGTAATCGAACTAGACGTTCCTACCGCCGCAAGCGCTTCTTCTCCAACACACCTTCCTACTACCACCGAATCCACGATGTTGTATAGCTGCTGAAACAGATTCCCAAGTATCACAGGAAGTGTAAACGCAATTAGAGATGTGGTTGGATTGCCATTAATCATATCTGTCTTGTTCTTCTGTGCCATCTGACTTCCTCCTGATTCCAAAGCGGTTTTGTATATTTTGGTAAATATAGGTTCACCTATTCTAACTACTTCTATTATGGTATAATTGCTGTAATTTAATTTATAAAAATTATCCCAAAGGAGATTATAGATATGACACAAATTTCAAAAGACATGATTATCGCTGATTTACTTGAAATCAATGAAGGAATCGCTCCAATCCTTATGGGTTCTGGAATGCACTGCCTTGGCTGTCCTTCTTCTAGAAATGAATCTTTAGAAGACGCTTGCCTTGTACATGGTATCGACGTTGAAGAACTTGTAAATCGCCTTAACTTCTACTTATCCATCCGTGGAGAATAGAAAAAATAGAAACGGCACATTCCTTTTCTAGGTATGTGCCGTTTTTCCATGTATTATTTTTTTGCAAACACAAAAAAGAGCGAACATTCCGAAGGAACATCCGCTCTTTTCTCCTATACTGGGCTAGTTGGATTCGAACCAACGACTGCAGCAGTCAAAGTGCTGTGCCTTACCGCTTGGCGATAGCCCATCAGTGTCTTGCCTCATCAACAGGACACTCTTAGTTTACACTATATAATTATTTTGGTCAACACTTTTTCGAAGTTTTTCGACAAGAATATTTTTCCATGTTTTAAGATGCAAACTGACTGTTATAAAGCTCGGCATAAAAGCCGCCTTGGGCCAGTAATTCTTCGTGACGCCCATGCTCTAAAATCTTGCCCGCCTTCATTACTAAAATATGATCGGCTTCTTTTATTGTAGAAAGACGATGAGCTACAATAAAACTCGTCCTTCCCTGCATCATCTTTTGGAATGCTTTCTGGATCCTTACTTCCGTTCTTGTATCGATGGAGCTGGTTGCCTCATCTAGGATCAACATCGGCGGAAGACTAAGCATCACTCTGGCAATACAAAGCAGCTGTTTTTGCCCCTGCGAGATATTGCCCCCCTCTTCTGAGATCACCGTATCATATCCATGTTCTAGACGGCTGATAAATCCATGGGCATGTGCAGCCTTCGCTGCCTCGATGATTTCCTCCCTTGTGGCATCCTTTTTTCCATAAGCAATGTTTTCTGCAATCGTTCCAGGTTTTAGCCAGGTATCTTGTAATACCATGCCATAACTGCCTCTAAGGCTGTCTCTTGTCACATTCATTGCATCATGGCCACTTACTACGATCTTTCCAGCCTGTACATCATAGAAACGCATTAACAGATTGATGATCGTTGTCTTACCACATCCCGTCGGTCCAACAATCGCGATACGTTCGCCTGGCTTTACATCCAAAGAGAAGTTCTCAATCAATGGAACCTTCGGATCATAAGAGAAGCTTACATCCTCGATCTTAACGCTGCCATCTACTGCTTGTAATGTGATCGCATCTACCGCATCTGGAATCTGTTCTGGTTCTTCTAACAAATCAAATACCCTTCTTGCGCTGGCAATCGCACTTTGCAGTTCGGTTACTACGCCAGAGATCTCATTAAATGGCTTTGTATATTGGTTTGCATACGTAAGGAAACAGGATAGCTGTCCCACAGAAATCCTTCCGTACATCGCACTGACCGCACCAAAGATACCGACACCTGCATATACCAAGCCGTTTACAAATCGTGTACATGGGTTCGTAAGCGCTGAGAAGAACAACGCCTTTACCCCACATCTGTTTAGCCTGTCATTAATCTCATTAAATCTTTCTTTGGCATCCTTCTCATAAGAAAATGCCTTTACAACCTTTTGGTTTCCGACTAACTCTTCCACTAGGGATGTCATTTCACCGCGAGTCTCTGATTGTACACGGAATAACGAATACGTTCTTTTTGCAATAAAACTTGCCACGAACAAACTGACTGGCGTAATGACTACGACTACGATCGTAATCTTTACATTGATGGAAAGCATGAATAACAGCGTTCCCACGATCGTAATGATACCGCTAAACAATTGGGTGAAGCCCATTAACAGACCATCCGAAAGCTGGTCTACATCCATGATGATCCTGCTGATGATGCTTCCATAAGAATTGCCATCGATAAATTTCAATGGAAGATTCTCTAAATGGGCAAATACATCATTTCGAAGATCCTGCACCACATGGTAGGTGATCTTACTATTACAAAGGTTCATTAGCCACTGGGCAACGCCTGTAATCACTATAATAACGGCTAACCTTACTAAGATTTCTTTAATTGGTCCAAACTCTACCTTGCCTTTGGTAATGATATGGTCAATCGCATTTCCCGTTAGGCGCATACAAGGTAAGGACTACCGTCACCATAGCGAGCACCAGCGATGCCAGCACATAAAAACGGTATGGACGAATTCTTCGCAATACTTGTTTTATCGTATCCTTTTGACTCATTTTGCACCCACCTCTTCTTTTGATAATTGAGAGAAGCAAATCTCTCGATATTCTTCACAAGTCTCTAACAACTCTTCATGTGTTCCAAGTCCAACCATGCATCCTTCGTCTAATACGACAATTTGTTCTGCATGTTTGATGGACGCTGCTCTTTGAGAGACTAGGAATACCGTTGTATGTTCCGTCATCGTTGCAATTGCTGCACGAAGTTTGGCATCGGTTGCATAATCTAATGCAGAGGCACTGTCATCTAAG
>CALZJY010000309.1 GCA_945787925.1 uncultured Anaerosporobacter sp.
AGGAGAGAGGCTAAGTACGATGTCTCTTCCGCAATGGTCAATGGAATTACGGATTAGTTTGAGTTCTTCCAGGTGAAATTCACGACAGATATCATCTACTTTTACAAAGTCTACGCCCCAGGAGGCATAGAGTTCAAACAAACTGTCATAGTAGTCTTTTGCTCCAGGACAGTCGGTGTTGATGCCGTACATATCTGCATTCCATTCGCAGATGTCATAAGGATTGGCAACTTGGTCTGCCGTATACGTACTGTTCTTAATGCTGCTATGCATATGGGCAGCTTGCCTAGGAATGCCTCGCATCATATGGATGCCGAACTTCAATCCAAGGGAATGGATGTAAGCGGCAAGTGGCTTGAAGCCTTGTCCCTTTTTCGCGGAAGGGAAACGATTGATTGCAGGAAGCAGACGGGAATATTCGTCCATTTCTAAAGGTGCAAAGTTACGATAGTCATGTGTCTTTGCATTGGGTTCATACCATTGGATGTCAATTACGATGTACTGAAAGCCGTATTGCTTGAGTTGTGCTGCCATGAAAGCAGCATTGGCACGCACGATTTCTTCGGTCACAGAAGTGCCATAGCAGTCCCAACTATTCCACCCCATAGGTGGTGTCTGTACTAATTTCATAAGATTCTCCTTTGGTTTTTGATAAAAATATGTATAATAGTTATTATAGAATAGAGCATATAATAATAAAATGTAAAAAGTTGTATTCTTTATCATGCTATATTTGTAAAAATATGGTGAAAATGCCGGTACAAAAAATAGGATAGGAGCAAAAGAAGGATGAAGTTAGGATTTGACAACGATCAGTATTTAAGCATGCAGTCAGAACATATTAGGGAACGAATTTCTCAATTCGGCGACAAGCTGTATCTTGAGTTCGGAGGAAAGCTATTTGATGATTATCATGCATCAAGAGTATTACCAGGGTTCCAACCAGACAGTAAATTACGCATGTTATTACAATTAAAAGATCAGGCAGAGATCGTAATTGTCATTGGTGCAGATTCAATCGAACAAAATAAGATTCGTGGAGACTTAGGCATCACATATGACCTAGACGTATTGCGTTTGGTAGAGACATTTGAGGGTT
Source organism: uncultured Anaerosporobacter sp. (assembly GCA_945787925.1). Classification (GTDB taxonomy): domain Bacteria; phylum Bacillota; class Clostridia; order Lachnospirales; family Lachnospiraceae; genus KM106-2. The sequence goes on from CALZJY010000309.1 coordinate 1,100, forward strand.
ATGGTTTAATGGTAGGCAGCGTAGTTATTACCAAATATGCAGGACAGCCTTCTGCAGATAAATTCCGTGAACGATTAACTTATTTAGGAATTAAATCCTATGTGCATTATACAATCGAGGGATACCCAAGCAATGTAGCAAACATCTTAAGTGAAAATGGATTCGGGAAGAATGAATATGTGGAAACAAGCCGTCCATTAGTCGTAGTAACTGCGCCAGGACCAGGTAGCGGTAAAATGGCTACTTGCTTATCACAGTTATATCATGAACACAAACGTGGAGTGGATGCGGGATATGCCAAATTTGAAACATTCCCAATCTGGAACTTACCATTAAGACATCCAGTAAACCTAGCATACGAAGCTGCAACAGCAGACTTAAACGATGTCAACATGATTGACCCATTCCATTTAGAAGCATACGATATCCCTACAGTAAACTACAACCGTGACGTAGAAATCTTCCCTGTATTAAACGCGATGTTTGAACAAATCATGGGAGAAAGCCCATATAAATCCCCAACAGACATGGGTGTAAACATGGCAGGTTACTGTATCGTGGATGATGAAGCATGTAGAGAAGCATCTACACAGGAAATCATTCGTAGATACTATCAAGCATTATGTGATGAGAAAAAAGGACTTGGCTCCAAAGAAATCATCTATAAATTAGAATTACTTATGAAACAAGGTAAGATCTCCATCGAAGACCGTGATGTAATCGCAGCATCTTTACAAAAAGCAGAAGAAACAAACGGACCAGCAGTTGCTATCCGTTTAGCAGATGGAAGAGGGATTACAGGAAAGACAAGTGAACTTCTTGGAGCATCCGCAGCAGCATTATTAAATGCATTAAAAGCACTTGCAGGAATCGAACATGACATTCACTTAGTTTCTCCAAATGCAATCGCACCAATTCAAGACCTTAAGACATCTTACCTTGGCGGCCACAATCCAAGACTTCATACAGATGAAATCTTAATCGCATTATCTACAAGTGCGGCAACAGATGAAAAAGCGAAACTTGCGCTTGATCAACTTCCAAAACTTAGAGGATGCGAAGCACACTCTTCTGTATTCTTAAGTCCAGTTGACTTAAACATCTTCAAAAAGTTAGATATTCGTCTAACTTGCGAACCAGTAGCAGAAGATAAGAAATATCTTCACGTATAAGAAAAATCAGAGCATTCGGTAGTGTTCCGAATGCTCTTTTTTAATGCACAGGAAATTCTTAATTATTACCGGTTGTTCCATTCGCAGATCCATGAGGTAGAGGCATTCATGGCAGCACGACAGGCATTGGTGGAATCTAAGGCATTTAGCATTACAAAGTCATGGATGATTCCTTGGAAACGTAAAGCAGTCACATCCACCCCGGCAAGACGGAGTTTTCTAGCATAACATTCGCCCTCCTCTCGAAGCACATCGGCTTCCCCATTGAGAATCATCGCAGGAGGGAGCCCTTGAAGTTCGTTTATGGAAGCTTGGAGAGGGGAGGCGGTAATTTCTAACCGTTCTTCTTGGCATGAGGTATACTGATCCCAAAACCACATCATTCCCTTGCGGTACAGATAGTAGTCACAGGCAAATTCTAGATAGGATTTGGTTTCAAAACAGGCATTGGTAACAGGATAGTAAAGAAGTTGTTTTTGGATATAAGGGCCATTTCGATATTTTGCTAATAAAGTCATTACGGTAGCCATATTCCCACCCACGCTATCCCCAGCAACGGTAAGCGTGTCTAGGGTGATGTCCCAGTGCATGGTTTTTGCCAGAACTGGTAGGGAACAAAGGATTGCATAGCATTGTTCTATGGCAGTAGGATACTTGGCTTCAGGAGAAAGGCTGTATTCTGGAAATAGCACCATGCATCCTGTACGTGCAGCAAGCTCACACACTAGTTTATAGTGGGTGTGCAAGTTTCCAAACACCCATCCACCACCGTGGATATAGAAAATAACGGGGAGCCTT
>CALZJY010000310.1 GCA_945787925.1 uncultured Anaerosporobacter sp.
TTATCTTTGTATTGTGAGCAAATCAGAAAAGGCAGTAATTAATGAATTAGTGCTTTTAGATCAAGAAGGAAATCGTATCCTTCCAGTAAATGCAGAGGATTATCCTGAGTTGTTTGATGAACAGGAAATGTATGAACCGAAAGAGTCTTATCGTAGTGGAACATATTTTGATGAGATTTATCATGCAAGAACTGCCTATGAGTTCCTTCATGGCTTATACAGTTATGAATGGACACATCCACCGCTAGGAAAGGCAATCATTGCAGTTGGTGTTAAGATCTTTGGAATGAATCCATTTGGATGGCGTATCATGGGAACGTTATTTGGAATTGCCATGTTACCGCTTATTTATATTTTTGCAAGACGTCTATTTGGACGTAGATGGTTTGCGACGATGGCATGCTTATTATTTGCGTGTGACTTTATGCATTTTGCACAGACAAGAATTGCTACAATCGATGTCTATGTAACGTTCTTTATTTTGCTTATGTATTACTTTATGTATCGTTATGTATCGATTAGTTTCTTTGATACGAAGCTTTGGAAGACATTTATACCACTTGGTCTTTGTGGTATTACAATGGGCATATCCATTGCGACGAAGATGACAGGGGTATATGGGGCAGTAGGTCTTGCGGTAATCTTCTTTGCAAATCTCTATAAGAGATACCAAGAATATTGCTTTGCAAAGGCAGATCCAATGGGCGAGACAAATGGAATTCGCCATCAGTACGTGATAGAGAATTTCATACCATTTACAATAAAGACAATTTTATATTGTGTACTAGTGTTTGTAATCATCCCAGCCTGTATTTATACACTTTCTTATCTTCCGTTTGTAGGTACTCCAGGAATGGGATTAGTAGAACGTATGTGGAAGAACCAAGGCGATATGTTTGGATATCATTCCGCCCTTACGGCGACGCATCCGTTCTCCTCTACTTGGTATGAATGGCCAATCGTGTATCGACCAATCTGGTATTTTTCTGGAGCGGTATCTGAGACGGTAGCGGAAGGAATTAGTTCCTTCGGTAATCCGTTGATTTGGTGGGTTGGCATTCTTGCGTTTGGAATGACAATCGTAGTTTCCTTTAAGAAAAAGGACCGTCTTGGTGCATTCTTAATTATTGGATATCTTGCACAGTATCTTCCATGGATGCTTGTTAGCAGATGTACGTTTATTTATCACTACTTCCCAAGTGTTCCATTTGTAATCTTATTGATTGTATATTGTGCCAAAGAACTGATAGAGCGAAAGGAAAGCCTAAAAATACCGATTACAATCTATATTGGACTTTGTGTCGTTCTATTCTTTATGTTCTATCCAGTATTATCAGGAATGCCAATCAGTAAGGCGTATGTAGATACGTTCTTACGTTGGATGGATTCCTGGGTATTATTACGATAGTAAAGGTGAGCATGGATGTTAGAAAATAGAAAAAATAGAACGAGGGACTACTGGATCGTCTTTGGCGTACTTGTCGCCGTGTATGGGCTGATTTGTATTATGACAGGCATGTATCCTTGGTCAGACCGAGCCAATGTCTACAATTCCTATTCTCTTCAGGCAAGAGCCTGGAGAGAGGGGAGATTGGATTTGGGACAAGACTACTCTTATTTAGAGCTTGCTATTTATGGTGGCAAATACTTTGTGAGTTTTCCGCCGTTTCCATCCTTTATATTTTATTTCTTAGGATGGATCTTTGGGGAGATTAGTTTAGATAGTTTTGTTGCATTGGCAAGTACTACGATTTGTGCCGTTTATGTAATGAAGATCTTATATAAGCTTGGAAGAGAACATGTGCCATTTTGGACGTTATACTTGATGGTGGGAAGTAACCTCGTGTTTGTATCTGTCAATGGATGGGTATGGTTTATTGCTCAGAACCTATGCTTTACCTTATCCATCATGGCCATCTATTATGCGATGGAAGCAGAGGGTGGAACGTCCTTGTTCTGCTGGGCATGTAGCGTGGGATGTCGTCCGTTCCAAGTGGTATATTTTCCATTGTTGGTTTGGATTATTTATGAGAAGCACAAAGAGGAATGTCCGAACGATACTATTTTTACACTTGTTAAAAAACGCTGGTATTGGGCATTTCCTACGTTAGCAGTCGCAATGGTATATATGTGGCTGAATTATGTGCGTTTTGGAAATATCATGGAGTTTGGACATAATTATCTTCCCGAGTTTACAGAGTCGGAGCTTGGGCAGTTCCATATCAGTTATATTACAACGAATTGGTGGAGCCTTGTCCGTCTAGCAGAATACAATGGAGAGTCCTTTAGTTATTGTAAGTTCAATGGAATGGCAATCTGGATTTCCATGCCAATCTTTCTCTCGTATGTATGGTATTTGATCTATTACATCAGAAAAGGAAAGTGCAAGGACTATGGATTGGTTGCATTGCAGGTGGGACTCATGATATTACATGGACTGTTAATTTTAAGTCATAAGACACTTGGAGGATGGCAGTTTGGAAATCGGTATTTTATCGACTTGCTACCATTTGCATTCTATACATTTTTAAAAGTCACACCAGCAAAAGGAGATCGACTGTACAACTACCAAAGATACTTGTTTATCTTCGGTGGGATTGTAAACCTTCTTGGAACGATTGTGACATATAATGAATGGGTATAGGAGAGTATATGATTTGGTATCTTATTAGAGTTGCGAAAGAAATGTTGTATCAGAAACGAATGCTAATCAGTGGATTCTGTATCCTGTTATTTATGGGAATCGGTGCTATTTATATGAATAGCGCCGATTCTTTCGATAAGGAGACAGAAAAACAAAAAAATATTGTAACGTTTGGCGTGGTGGATTTAGATGAATCCGTGTATTCGAAGATGGTGATTTCTTATTTCCAAGGAACGGAATCGTTTGCGAAGTTCGCGTCGCTTAAGATAGGGACGGAAGAAGAATTAAAGAAGATGTTTGCAGCAGGAGAAGTTGCAGCATATCTGGTGTTGCCGCAAGGATTTGCCGATGGATTGATGATGGGAACGGATACAAAGATTAAGGCAATCATTGATTCAAACCAGACGATGATATCGGTTATA
>CALZJY010000311.1 GCA_945787925.1 uncultured Anaerosporobacter sp.
TGGATGGTGTATTCGTTCCTAGTATTTCATTTGGAATGCCGGTTATTAAAGCAATTCGCAAGGAAAGTAACATGTTTTTTGACCTTCATCTTATGATTGAGGAGCCAATTCGTTATATTGACGAATTCGTGGCGGTAGGTGCAGATATGATTACGGTACACGTAGAAAGCTGTAAACATCTACATCGTACGATTATGAAAATCAAAGAATACGGATTAAAGGCAGGTGTAGCGTTAAATCCATCTACCCCAGTGCATGTGCTGGAGTATATCTTAGAAGAAGTAGACATGGTATTAGTAATGAGTGTTAATCCGGGATTTGGCGGACAAAAATTCATTCCATCTACGCTTCGTAAAGTAGAAGAAGTAAGAAAGATGATCAAAGAACGCAACCTAGATATTGACATTCAAGTAGATGGTGGTATTACACCAGAGAATGTAAAAGAAGTAATGGATGCAGGGGCAAACGTGTTCGTAGCAGGAACTTCCGTGTTTGCTGGTGATATTGCAGAGAATATTAAGAAATTCAAGGAGGTATTTTCCATTGAGATTTAAGCAAGTTAAATTAGGGAGTTCAGTGGAAATTACAGTAGACCGAGACGGATACAAATTACGACTGATAAGTAAAGTTGAAGATGCAAAAGAAGACCATATTGCGGTAACGCTAATTGTAGGGAATGGAAAGAAATTTGTCTTCAAAGATACAGATGAAATTGAACTGATATATAAAGAGAAAGAACGTCTATGGAGATGGACAGGAGTAAAAGGGAAAACCCAAGTCTTAGATGGGGTACAAGTGCATGCATTCTATGCAGACACGGAAGGAGAATCTTATAACAGGAGAAATGCGTTCCGTATTTATGTAGGAGAAGAAGTTGCGTTTCGTTATGTAAGAAATGTAGAGGAAGACGGATCCGAACAAGGGGAAGCGGCAGAAACAAGACAAGTAAGGGAAGGGTCTTGTATTATAAAAGATCTATCGGAAGGAGGCGCTGGTATCCTGACTAAGGATGCGTTACAAAAATCAGATGCAGTAAGTTTTGCATTAGAAACAGAATATGGAGTTATTGGATGTATTGGCATGGTGGTGAGAGAAGCGAAGGAACAAGAGAGTCCATATCGTAATTTTTATGGAATCCAATTTACCAAAGTAAGCAGCGCCATCACGAAGTATATTTATGCACAGCAAAGAATTCAACTTAAGAAAACAAGAGGATAAGAGGTGAAAATATGGGCAGTCAAAAGCGTTGCCTTATTGTAACTGGAGGTACAGTAGACCTTGAATTTGCTGCGTCCTATATTGGAAAAAGGCACTATGAATTTGTAATTGCTGTAGATAAAGGGCTGATCGCTTGCCATAAGCTTGGGTGTAATGTAGATTATATTCTAGGAGATTTTGATTCAGTAGATCCTTCTATTTTAGAGATTTATAAGGATAAAAAAGGTTCTTATGAAATAAAAACATTAAATCCAGAAAAAGACATGACGGATACGGAAGATGCCATTATGGTGGCATTAGAGCATGGTGTGACAGAAATAGAACTGATTGGTGCAACAGGTACCAGAATTGACCATATGCTCGCTAACATAAATTTACTGATGAAACCGTTGAAGAATTGTGTAAAAGCGTGTATACTTGATAAGAATAATCGTATTTATGTTAAAAATGATAATTTTACAATAAGCAAGGAAGAAGTGCTTGGCACATACATTTCCTTCCTTCCTTTGACAAGCGAAGTAACGGGAGTAACGCTTAGTGGATTTAAGTATCCTCTTCATGATTATACATTAACCATTGGCAATAGCCTAGGGGTTAGCAATGAAATAATCCAAGAAGAAGCAACTGTTACGGTGGGACAAGGGGTCTTAATCGTAATCGAATCGAGGGATTAGGAAACATAAATTGTAGAATTCATTGACAATAGAAAGGAAGTCACATATGAAATTAGGAATCGTAGGATTACCAAACGTAGGTAAAAGTACTTTATTTAACTCATTAACAAAAGCGGGGGCGGAATCTGCAAACTACCCATTCTGTACAATTGATCCAAACGTAGGGATTGTAACAGTTCCAGATAAACGTCTTGATGTATTATCTGATATTTATAAAACACAAAAAACTGTACCAGCAGTAATTGAATTCGTTGATATCGCTGGTTTGGTAAAGGGTGCTTCTAAAGGGGAAGGTCTTGGTAACCAATTCCTTAGCAATATCCGTGAAACAGACGCAATCGTTCACGTAGTACGCTGTTTTGATGATTCTAACATCATCCACGTAGATGGTTCCGTGGATCCAATTAGAGATATCGAAACAATCGAATTAGAATTAGTATTCGCTGACGTTGATGTATTAGATAGAAGAATCCAACGTGTAACAAAACTTGCAAGAAATGACAAGTCTGCAGCAAAAGAATTAGATTTCTTAAAGAGATTAAAAGAATATCTTGAAGAAGGAAGACTTGCAAAAGGATTCGAACGTCAAGATGAAGAAGAAGAAAAAATCTTCTCTGAATTAAACTTATTAACTGGTAAAAAAGTTATTTACGCTGCAAACGTAGAAGAAGGCGATTTAGCAGATGACGGTGCTAGCAACGAATGGGTTCAAGCAGTAAGAGCTCATGCAGAAAAAGAAGGAAGTGAAGTATTTGTTGTTTGTGCTCAAATCGAACAAGAAATTTCTGAACTTGATGATGAAGAAAAGAAAGAATTCTTAGAAGACTTAGGAATCGAAGAATCTGGCTTAGATAAATTAATCCGTGCAAGCTATTCTTTACTTGGATTAATCAGTTATTTAACTGCTGGTGTTCAAGAAACAAGAGCTTGGACAATTGAAAAAGGTACAAAAGCACCTCAAGCAGCTGGTAAAATCCATACAGATTTCGAACGCGGATTTATCCGTGCAGAAGTTGTAAGCTACGATGATCTTGTTGCATGTGGAAGTTTAACAGCAGCAAAAGAAAAAGGGCTAGTACGATTAGAAGGTAAAGAATACGTAATGCAAGATGGTGACATCGTAACATGGCGTTTCAACGTA
>CALZJY010000312.1 GCA_945787925.1 uncultured Anaerosporobacter sp.
TAAAATATCATAAATGCAGATTTCTTCTGGCGACTTTGCCAAACGATAGCCGCCTGCCGCCCCTCTCGTACTCTCAATCAAATGTGCCTTTTTTAGCGCACTTACGATCTGCTCTAAATATTTTTCTGATAATTTTCTACGCTCTGCTATATTCTTAATGCTCTCTACACGGTCGGTGGAATGTATTGCAAGATCTGTCATCACTTCGATTGCATAAATTCCCTTTGTTGATATTTTCATACAATTCTCTCCTGTTCCACATTAATTCATACTTCCTAAATTATATAACGATACTAGGGAAAAAGCTACCCACAGGGCCTTGCTTTTTCTGGCCTTATCATTTTGTTATAAATTGCCTCTACTAATTAGGCCAGTTTCCGTATATCATATACATAATCCATACATAGTGCTTATTTGGCATAATAAAAAGGAGAGGAATCGGTATGAAATCAAAGAAACTAGAGCGCAACGTACTAGCCGCCTTGTTTGCGGCACTTTGCTTTTGTGGAACTTATTTTTTTAAGATCCCAATGCTTCACGGATATATCCATCTTGGAGACTGCATGGTACTTTTAGTCGGCTTACTGCTTGGACCACTTTATGGTGGACTCGCTGCTGGCATTGGCTCCATGCTGGCTGATGTAATTGCAGGATATGCCTCCTATGCACCTGGAACATTCCTAATCAAGTTCCTTGCTGCCTTTGTGGCAGGTGGAATCTTCCGCCTGCTCTATACGAGAATCAAATCAGATACTTCAAGAATCGTGGTCACGGTGCTTAGTGGAATCTCCGGAGGAATCCTCGTCATACTTGGCTACCTCCTCTACGAGGCCATCGTATTGCGATATGGCGCAGGTGCCATTGGCGCCGTACCAGAAAACATCGTACAGGCAACGTCTGGAGTCGTAATCTGCACCATCCTATACCCAATGCTATATAAAGTCCCATCCGTTAGACAATGGGCACGCTAATCGAATCCAGACATGGAACAAGGGGACGCCTATCGTAAGGCGGCCCCTTCTTTTACTAGACCAAGCTTTTCTAATTCATTTAGGAATTTCTCCTTGTCAATTGGCTTTCCTGCGTAAGCAACGCAACCAAGAGAAAATGCCTTCGTGACATTTCTTCCATCATTTAATGCCGTAGTCATAATAATCTTTACACGATCGCTTTCTGGAACATCTCGTTCCTCTTCCATCTTTCTAATCGCCTTTAACGCCTCATATCCATCGACTCCTGGCATCATGATATCTAAACAGATTAAATCGTATGGCTCCTCATCCTCCATCGCCATTTCAAATGCTTCGATGGCTTCCTGCCCATCTACTGTCACATCACATTCCCCATATTGTTGTAAAAAACGAAGCAAGAACTTACGGCTTGCAAAATCGTCTTCTGCGATCAGTACTTTCATCATAATATCCCCCTCGCTCTATTTTAAGCTTCTATAAATTTCTTTGTCTCTTCTAAGAAACGTTTCATTTCTTCCTTCGTTCCAATCGTCACACGTAAGTGATTCTTAATGCGTTCCTTATTCCAGTGACGAACAAAGATATGTTTCTCCCTTAAATATTCAAACAACTTCGTACAATCCACGCTCTTATGCGTCACAAACAAGAAGTTTGCCGAAGAGTCTGGAAGTTCGAATCCCATCTTACGCAACTCTGCTGCGGTTTCTTCTCTTGTCTCAATGATTTGTTGGATCCTCTGTTTGAAGTATGCCTCATCCTTTATCGCCTCCACGCCTACTTGGAGTGCCCATTGATTCATCGTATAGGAGTTGATGGAATACTTCACATCGTTCATCGCCTGGATCAGACGTTTGCTGCCCATGCAGTAACCGATACGTACGCCTGCCATGGAACGCGACTTAGAAAACGTCTGCGTAATCAGCAAGTTATCATATTTCTCTAATAGTGGACGTGCGCTTGTTCCGCCAAAATCGATATAGGCTTCATCTACAATCACGATTACGTCCTGATTATGTACTAAAATGTCTTCAATAAACTCAAGGCCTTCACAGATGGAAGTCGGGGCATTTGGATTGGCAATGACTACGCCACCATTTTCCTTGTAATAATCCTCCTTGCGAATTCGGAACGACGCATCTAGCTTTGGACGCTCATATGGAATTCGATATAACTCTGCCCACACATCATAGAAAGCATATGTGATGTCTGGGAATAGAATTGGCTTTTTCGAATTGAAAAATGTAAGGAATGCAGTCGCAAGCACATCGTCTGAACCAACGCCTACGAATACTTGGTCCTTGTCTAACTCATAATACTCTGCCAATGCCTCTACTAATGTGGTGCATTTGGCGTCCGGATATAATCGCATATCCCCAATCTTCATCTGCTCCATTGCCTCTTTTACCTTAGGGGCTGGTGGATATGGATTCTCATTGGTATTTAGCTTGATCATTTCCGAAAGCTGTGGCTGCTCGCCTGGCACATACGGCTCTACTTGTCGAATGTTTTGTTCCCATGCGTTCATGGCAATACTTCCTTTCTCTCCACTGATCTTTTTTGTACTGCTTTGTTCATGCTACAAATCACTTCATCACTTTACTATACTGATATACAATCTTTTTCTTAGTATACACATCCGCCTTTAGAAATGCAACCTTATTTCATTTTAACTGATTCGGCATAATTTTACAACTTTATAACGTCATCTACGCTTTATGTAGAAAAGGCATATCCACCACTGTGAATATGCCTTTTTGCTACTGTAATTTTATTTGTATAAATGCCTTGATTGCCTCGACTCCCTGCTCAAACGTGAGCTTGCTCGTATTGATACAAAGGTCGTAATTCATCGCATCGTTCCATTCCTGCCCCGTATAATACTTGTAATAAATGCCCCGCTTCTTATCCGTAAGAAGGATTTTCTTTTCTAATGCCTTTCTTTCCTCTCCATACATCTCCTCTAAACGGTCGATACACGATTCTAACGGTGCATGGACAAATACACGAATTACATTTGGCTGGTCCCTTAATACGAAGTCTGCACATCGTCCTACA
>CALZJY010000313.1 GCA_945787925.1 uncultured Anaerosporobacter sp.
TTTTCATAGTAAAGTGGGGCATTTTTTTCTCCTGTTACGTAACCTGTTTGCTTATACGCTTTGATATATGGTTCTACCACCGTATTCATCGTATTTGCATAATTATTTTCTGATACCAAATAGTCTTTTACACTATTTTTGCTAGCTGCGTTTACTTGACTTGGAAGCACGCTTACTACTGTCGTCATAACAGCAAGTGTTACTGTTGCAATACCTCTTGCCAACATTTTGCCTGTTTTTTTCTGAATTGTGCTATTCATAATCCATCTCCTTTGTATGTTTTCCATTATATTTTACTATAATATGGTAGAAATATATAGACAAAAATAATATTTTGTCTATTTTAATGTTTTATAGGCTGATTTTGTTGATGTTTTGTGTTCCAATCCGCCTCTAGATTTCCTGTCTACTTGCATTTACATTTCTAGGAATCGGATGTATGATGGAATTAGGAATACCCATTGAAAGGAGAACTCTTATGGCACTAATGAACTGTCCCGAGTGTCACAAGCAGGTAAGCGATACTTGCAAAAGATGCATACACTGTGGGTATAAGCTTCATAAGTTCCAACGAAAGGATTTGTTAAAATACAAAAAATCACTCCTATTTGGAAGTTGTTTTTTGCTCGTGATTATTGTCCTACTCGTTCGTTATCTATTTACACCAACACCCGAACAAGAGGTCAAGGAAACACTCCTAATACAACACGATGAAGAGCCTCCGATCATCTCATGTAAACAAAACGATTTCACCTTCTATCAATATGATATCATTGATCGAAAGACGATTTTTGACTTTTTCTCTATCACAGATAACGTCGATGGTACGATTGCACCTTCTTCACTCGAACTCAGTACCGACTTAGATACTTCTAAGGTAGGAACTTATCATATTACGGTTACTGCAAAAGACCATGCAGGAAACCAATCTGCTCAAACAATTACAATACATATTAAGAGTAAATATACCCCCCAAGAAATCAAACTATATACAAACGCTGTAATCGGCTATTATTCCATTCGAGAAATTGTAAAAAGTCCTGCTAGTCTAAAAATATATGGTATCAAATATCATACCAACGGAGAAATTCTCTTTAAATATGGTGCTACTAATAGCTTTAATGCTGAAATCACCAACTATACCGTCTACAATGCCGACTTAGGGCTCGTGACACGTAATGCCGAAAAACAATACTATGCCAGCGATGCTAAGCCATTAGATTGGAATACCATCGTGGCTTTTAGCAATTCTCCTTATCTAAATAATTAAACAGAACCAAAGGGGCCATGGTCTTCCTTGCTAAGATCAGCCCCCTTTTCTTATTCTTCCTAATCCAAACTCGCAATCGTCAAAAACTCCTCTACCATCCTTGCCATTACTCTTGGCTCTTTATATGGCTTCTCCCTGATCCAACGTTGTAAAATACGCAAGAATCCTCCTGTGCTAAATACTAGTGCATAATCAATAGCTTCCTTTGACTCTTGTAGCCTGTTCCCTTTCATCTCATAAAACAATTCTTCTAACATATCATCAGTTGCACTTTGAATGATACCAAACAAATGCTGCTTTTCAACTAATTCTAAAAATTCGGTATGCCTGCTCATGGTTTCAAAGAAGATATAGGCGGTATTCGGCAACGAAAACTTGTTTAGCCTTCGCACTCCTTCTCTGTATTCACTCCAAATCTTTGAGAAATAACTTTGAATCACCTGATCCTTAGAATCAAAATTGCGATAAAAGCTACGTCTGCTAAGTCCTGCATTTGCGGCAATCTCCTTTACGGTTATTTCTTCGTACTTCTCTGTTTTTAACAACTCTAACAGTGCCTCTTCTATCCAACACTTTGACTGCTGCGAAACCACATTTCCCTTATTCTTTTCTATCATACAACTCCCCCCTCGTCACACTTTTGCAAATATGTAGCGATTGCGCCGATTCCATTGTTTTTCTTTCAAAACGCCCTATAATAAAAGGAGTTCAAAAAACAAATAGTATGAAGGAGGCTTTTCTATGAAAACAATGTCATTTCTTGTTTGGTCTTTACCTATTCTTTTCATGCTCCATGATTTTTGAAGAAATCATCCTTGCAGAAGCTTGGACTTCTCGCTACAAAAAGGAAATCAACCAATGCTTTGGCAACAATCAACCCTTTGGCCTAAATTATGCATCCAACTATCAGACTTCATCCTTTGCCTCTGTAATTTATCTCGCTTTTAGTACATATTCCGTACTATCTCTTCTTTGCATCATACTGCAAAATTATGTACTATTGTGCTTTCGTCCCTATCTTTCTTCATTTTCTACTCATTCATATCGGAATCTGCTTTAAATTCAAACATTATGTACCTGGACTGATTACTTCTATTCTCTTTATCGCTCCAAGTCTCCTTTGTTTGGTTATTGCACAGCAACTCCTTCAATATTCTCTATCCATTTGGATTGTAGCAAGCCTAGTGGGAAGCTTTTGTTCTCTATTCCTTATGAAATGTCTACATCGTCTTCTTAAAAGTCTTTCCAATCGTTTTAACCGCTACAGTTCTTGCTTATAACCTTATAGTACTATTTCTACTATACTATAGTCAAAAGAAGAATTGTAGATCATAGGAGGAATTGCATATGAAAAGCTGTATCTAATAGGAGGCACAATGGGAATCGAGAAAACGACCGTTTGCCAAGAATTAAAACAAAGATTACCACAAAGTGTATTTCTTGATGGAGATTGGTGCTGGGATGCTAGTCCCTTCCAAGTAACCGAGGAAACGAAGGAAATGGTACAAGATAATATCTGCCATTTACTTAATAATTTCATTCACTGTTCGGCTTATACAACTATTTTATTTGGATGGGTGATGCATGAGCAATCAATTATAGATAGCCTCCTTGAACAAATTGACATAAGCAACTGTGAGGTAATCTGTATCTCCTTGATTGCCAATGCAGATACACTTCGAGAACGATTTAGACTTGATATTGAAAAAGGGATTCGGTCTG
>CALZJY010000314.1 GCA_945787925.1 uncultured Anaerosporobacter sp.
GTTGTGACAGTAAGCACATCTCATCTTGCATCCTTGTAAGAAGATGATAAAACGTACTCCAGGTCCATCAACGGAGCCAAAGCTTTCAATGGAGTGAACGTAGCCTTTGATTTCATTTGCTGTACTCATAAATTGTTCTCCCTTCTAAAAATCGAAAGGGCCTGCTAACAATCGATTGTCAGAGGCCCTTTGATTTTTCGTTACACTAGAATAGTTTTCTCATAACTAGTCCATACTATGGCTAAAGTGTAACGTTCTTGTAACTACATAGATTTATGGCAAGTTCTTGCGATAACGTCTAATTGTTGTTCACGAGTTAAGTCGATGAATTTAACTGCGTATCCAGATACACGGATTGTGAAGTTTGCGTATTCTTCTTTTTCTGGATGTTCCATAGCATCGATTAATTTTTCAGTACCGAATACGTTTACGTTTAAGTGGTGAGCTCCTTGAGAGAAGTAACCATCTAATACGTTAACTAAGTTTTCGATTCTTTCTTCTGCAGTATGACCAATAGCATCTGGGTTGATTGTTTGTGTATTGGAGATACCATCTAATGCATATTCATATGGTAATTTAGCTACAGAGTTTAAGGAAGATAAAAGACCAGATTGTTCTGCACCGTAACTTGGGTTAGCACCTGGAGATAATGGTTCACCAGCTTTACGTCCGTCTGGTAAAGAACCAGTTGCTTTACCGTATACTACGTTTGAAGTAATTGTTAAGATAGATGTAGTTGGTTCAGAGTTACGGTAAGTGTGGTGTTTCTTAATTTTTACTAAGAATGTTTTTAATAACCAAACAGCGATATCGTCTGCTCTGTCATCATCGTTACCGTATCTTGGGAAGTCACCTTCAGTTTCGAAGTCAACTACCACGCCATCTTCGTCACGGATACATTTAACTTTTGCATATTTGATGGCAGAAAGGGAATCTACTACGTGAGAGAAACCAGCGATACCAGTTGCGAATGTTCTTCTAACTTCAGTATCGATAAGAGCCATTTCAGCTGCTTCATAGTAGTATTTATCATGCATGTATTGGATTAAGTTTAATGTGTTTACATATAAACCTGCTAACCAATCCATCATTACGTCATATTTTGCCATTACTTCATCATATTCTAAATATTCAGAAGTGATTCCTCTGTATGCAGGACCTACTTGAACTTTAGTTTTTTCATCTACACCGCCGTTGATAGCGTATAATAAACATTTTGCTAAGTTAGCACGAGCACCGAAGAATTGCATTTCTTTACCAGTTTGTGTTGCAGATACACAACAGCAGATGGAGTAGTCATCGCCCCATACTGGTCTCATAACATCATCGTTTTCGTATTGAACAGATGAAGTTTCGATAGAAATGTGAGCACAGTATTTCTTGAAGTTTTCTGGTAATCTTTCAGAGTATAATACTGTTAAGTTTGGTTCTGGAGCTGGTCCCATGTTTTCTAATGTGTGTAAGAATCTGTAGTCAGATTTAGTTACCATAGAACGACCATCTTGTCCTAAACCAGCAACTTCTAATGTAGCCCATACTGGGTCACCAGAGAATAATTCTTGGTAAGAAGGAACTCTTGCGAATTTAACCATTCTTAATTTCATTACTAAGTGATCGATTAATTCTTGAGCTTCTACTTCTGTTAATGTACCAGCTTTAAGATCTCTTTCGATATAGATATCTAAGAATGTTGAGATACGTCCTACGGACATAGCTGCACCATTTTGAGTTTTGATTGCTGCTAGGTAACCGAAGTATAACCATTGAACAGCTTCTCTTGCATCTTTCGCAGGTGCGGAGATATCGTATCCGTAGCTTGCAGCCATTTCTTTCATTTGGCCTAATGCTCTGTATTGTTCTGTGATTTCTTCTCTTTGTCTGATTACGTCGTCAGTCATAACGCCTGAACCAGTGTTCATCCAGTCATTTTTCTTTTCAGCCATTAAGTAGTCGATACCGTATAAAGCTACACGACGGTAGTCACCAACGATACGTCCACGGCCGTAAGTATCTGGAAGACCAGTGATGATCTTGTTACGACGTGCTGTTAAGATTTCTGGAGTATATGCATCGAAAACACCTTGGTTGTGTGTTTTGTGATATTCAGTAAAGATTTTGTGTAATTCTGGAGATGGAGTATATCCATTTGTTGTACAAGCTTGTTCTGCCATTTTGATACCACCGAATGGCATGAATGCTCTTTTAAGTGGTTTGTCTGTTTGAAGACCAACTACTTTTTCTAATTCTTTTCCACCTTCACAGATATAACCTGGTGCGTGGGAAGTAATTGTGGATACGATTTCTGTATCCATATCTAAAACTCCACCTTTAGCGCGTTCTTCTTTTTGTAATTTTTGTAATTCAGTCCATAGTTTGTCAGTTGCTTCTGTAGTTCCTGCTAAGAAAGAAGCATCTCCTTCGTATGGTGTGTAGTTGTTTTGGATAAAGTCTCTTACGTTAACTTCTTCTGTCCAAAGTCTTCCAGAGAAGCCATTCCATTGTTCTCTTAATTCCATGAATAATACCCTCCTTGTGTTATTGCAATCACCATTTTTTTGGCTATGCAACTAATGAGTAACAATTAATACAATCAAACATCCACTCTTGATTTGAGACTAGGATGTTGTTATCAGTTCTAATACAACGTTACAAATGATATGATACATATATTCCTAATATGTAACACGTGTGTATTTTCTTTGAGCGTATTGCTAAATTTTTAACATTCCTTGCCGCTCGGTCTTATTATACAAAAGAAAAAAGAAAAAAGGAAGAGTAATTTGTTTCATATTGACCCTTGTATTTGATTTTATACAATATGACTCGAACCACTCTATTTCCTCTTGATTTTTAGTATATTCTCTACTATAATCTCGTATGTTAAAGATTTACAAAAGGGGATTTAAAATTTATGAGTATTAAAAAAATGGTGCGCGACTTTATCTTAGCGCTATTCGCTGGTCTATGTATCGGCG
>CALZJY010000315.1 GCA_945787925.1 uncultured Anaerosporobacter sp.
CAGCAGAGCAGAAAGCTGATGGAGTGGAGCTGGATGTACAGCTTACAAAAGATGGAGAAGTTGTGGTAATCCATGATGAGACAATAGACCGGGTAAGTGACCATCAAGGATATGTAAAGGACTTTACGCTTAAGGAATTAAAACAGTTTAGTTTTAGTAATCAAATGAAAGGTTATAAAGACACAAAGATCCCGACGTTACGCGAGGTATTAGAACTGGTAAAGCCTACGAACTTAGTTATAAATATTGAATTAAAGACGGGAGTCTACTGGTATCCAGACATAGAAGAGAAGACAATTGCAATCGTAAAGGAATATGGAATGCAGGACCGGATAATATATTCGTCCTTTAACCACTATAGTATTCAAAAGATACGAAGTTTTTATGAGCAGGCAGAGCTTGCGTATTTATAC
Organism: uncultured Anaerosporobacter sp.; assembly: GCA_945787925.1. Taxonomy (GTDB): domain Bacteria; phylum Bacillota; class Clostridia; order Lachnospirales; family Lachnospiraceae; genus KM106-2. The sequence continues at coordinate 414 of CALZJY010000315.1, forward strand.
AGCGATATTATATTAAATGTTGATAAGTATGCAAAAGATACAGGGGTTGGTGGACTACATCCTGCCGTATACCACTTAAAAATGAGTGAATTCATGAAGGAGTATAAGAAAAGCGGCCTAAAAGTAAGAGTATGGACAGTAAATGAAAAAGAAGATATGAAAGAGTTTATCAAAAACGGCGTTGATGGAATTATCACAAATTATCCTGATGTGGCGGTCAAAGTAAGAAAGGGGTTGTCATATGGCGATTAAGGAATATAGGCTAAAGAAGAAGCGACTCTTTCTCCTGGATATCGATGGAACTGTATGCAAAGGAAAGCAGCTGATTGGTGGGGCAAAAGAGCTGTTACAGGAAATCAGACAGAGCGGTGGAAAGTTTGTCTTTGTGACAAATAATGCAACTAAGAGCATTCATGACTACAAAGAGACATTTAAAGAGCTTGGAATTGAAACAGATGATACTAATTTTGTTACGGCATCCTATGTTACAATCCGGTATTTAAAGAAGAACTATAAGAACCAAGTGATTTATGTCTTAGGAACCGAGTCACTGATCCAGGAGTTAAAACAGCATCAGATAAAAGTGACGACAGACTGCCGTAGAAAGGATATTGCATGTGTACTCGTATCCTACGATAATCAGCTTACCTATCAAAAGATACAGGATACTTGTGAACTCCTTGCCACAAGGAAAGTAGATTACATTGCCACAAATCCGGATTATACATGCCCGATTGAGTTTGGATATGTTCCAGACTGTGGTTCCATTTGCGAAATGATTGAACATGCGGTAAAGAAAAAGCCCTATTATATTGGAAAGCCAGAGACAGCAATAGTAGATACGGCAATCAGGCTAAATGAATTTTCAAAGGAAGAAACGCTAGTAGTTGGAGACCGTTTATATACCGATATCTTATGTGGTAAACGAGCTGGTGTGGATACCGCATTAGTTTTGACAGGAGAATCCACATTAGAGGAGAGTAAGAAGTGTGAATACAGGCCAGATTATATTTTTGATTCCGTAGCGGGATTATATAAAGAGTGGAGATAGTCCAGCAATAATAGAGGTATCTCCACTCTTATTCATGATAATAGAATGTATAGTGGACCCGAAGGCAGCCGGCATGAATTTGATGCGAGAAGCATTTTATCGTAACAGAACCGTAGAGTAAAAAAGAGGAACTCTCTTAGCAAGGGAGCTCCTCTTTTCGTATTTATCCAATTAATCTATGCTGACATCTAATCCGCTTTGTCGTTCGGAAGGCTGGATGATTACCGTAACCCCAGCATTTCCGTGCCATTCAAACTGATAGGATTCGCCAGAAGTCTGTCCGATGAATGTCTTCCAAGAGACATCGGCAGTGACTTGGGGATCACAGTGTCCATTGCCAATCCAGCAGACTACCGCATCAGGATCGACGGAAATCGTATTGTGTGACATCACGTTGCTTAATACGATTGGGTTTCCGTCGCATAATACGGCAACATAGGCATTTGCCCCTCTTGCAGTAAGGGTAGAGGTCGCAAGTCCTTTTTGGGAAAGGACGCCGACACCGATAAAGCGTACGCTGTAATCACAATCCTCAGAGAAGGCAAGGATATTTTCGGACTCCACCGAAATCGTCTCTCCTGGTTGTAAATGATAGATGACTACATGCTGTCCATAGTTTGCATAATATGTAACGGAGTCGCCATTTAAATGGACTTTCATAAGCGGAAGGTTTTCACCAGTCACCCTTCTTGCTAAATGTCCAAATAATGCTTGGCCCAGATTGTTTTGTGGTCCAAGAAGCACCTTTTCAAAGTTGTAGTTCTTTCCGCCAGGATTGTCTCCTGCAATAAAAGATCCGGCTTTGGCAAAGAGTACGTCATTGCCCGTCGATGTTACTTTTAGTGTTAACTCATTTATAGTTTCGAATTTTAACATTTGTATTCCTCCTAGTTTAGATCACTTGAACGCCGTAGAGTTCACATAGGCCTGCTAAGTCGCGGGCAACCCCGTTTCCGATCGCATTGAATTTCCAGATGCCATTATGGAGATAGAGTTCTCCAATCATCATGGAAGTCACATTTGCATAGTATTCGTCCATCTGAAAGCTGACGAGTTCTGCATTGGTAACGCTATCAAGGATGCGGATGTAAGCATCTTGCAGCATGCTAAAGTTCAGATGTTTCTGAAGTGCCTCATGAATCGTAAGTACGAATACGATTTTGGATACGGCAGGATTCAGCTTTGTGAAGTCTATGGAAATGATTTCACGGTCTGTGCTATTGTCGATTTGAAAGGTGGTGCTGCCATCTGGACTGTTAGTCTGTCCATAGAATACGAACCAGGAATCCCCGATTACTTTTCCACTAGCATCTAGTAGGAAGGCAGAAACATCTACATCGCAATCGGCATTTGATGCATTCCATCCAAGGCATGCCTTAATCCTAGATGGATTGGCAGCAGCATTTAATACAGTTTTTTGTCCTTTTCGAACGGTATGTACGAGCGATGGAAGTGGTTTCCTAACTGGCATAGGGGTTCTTTGGACAGGAGCTGCCTGCATGGAACGTCC
>CALZJY010000316.1 GCA_945787925.1 uncultured Anaerosporobacter sp.
GCTTGTAGCTGCTCCCTTGATTGGATTGTAATCGTTGCTGTTTACTAGAGGTCTTTCTGCAACTACCGTCGCATTTTCTGTGATTAGAGACTTAATCGTGGACCAGTAGGTGCCAACATCTGCATCCTTGACTCCAGATACCTTAGCAAATAGCACGGGCATATTGACCGTATCTCCATTCGTACTAAAGTTTGGACGGTATTTTAATTCTTGATCCCAAAGAATGCTGATTTCCTCATACATCGTCTGTAATGGAATCGTATTTGCCTTATCAAACTGGCGGTCACGGTAAATTCCGCTATCCTGATACAGCATCGAATCTAGTTCCCGTTCCGCATGATATGCTGCAGTTCCCATCTGCATATTTCCTGCTTGGCTTGGAAAATGTTCCATGCATAAGGAGTCCCCATATGTCTTTTCAAATAACATGGAATCTGTAAAGCAGCAAGTCTGATTACGGTCTGGAACTAACAACAGGACATCGACCGGTAAGTTTGCTAAATAGTGAAGAAACATGCTTTCATTCTCACTCTTACATCCGCCAAGATAGATAAAGCATGCTACTTGGCTTTTCTTCCAATTTGCAAACAATATGGATTGATAACGTTTGATCCAACATAATAGATAGACTGCCTTATTCATCAAACGATTTACATTCATTCCTGGCTTCTTCACTTCCTCAGTAAGGACTACTGCAAATGCATAGCGCATAAGGCGCTCTAATTCTATATTTGCCGCATGCACAAGGTTACTAGAAAGTCCTGTAATCATTTGACCCATATCCGCATAGTTTCCTCGCCTTACTGCTCCGATCTCTTCTACGGTAGGCGTAGGAATCTGTCCTTCTACGATCACAATGTTTCTTCCTGAATTCTCAAGCTTAAGGTGTAGCTGGAATAGTTCATTTGCATACGTGAGCTTGTCCTCAACTCCTACGATACGGACGAGACAATTATAAAAGAAGTTCTCATCCTCTCCACGAAGGTTTGCTGGTAGCAACAAATCTTCAAAGACGTTTCCTTTCATCCATGCATTGGTACATGGCTTTCGTGCTGGTTCTTGACCTAGCCGCCTTTGTTGCTGTTCTTCTTCCATCTTTCGCTCCCGTAGTTGCCGTACGGAAAATCCAGCTGGAAATCCAGTTGCACCTGCGACTGGATATTCCTTAGATTCGGTAGAGTCTGGATCTAGCTTACGATATCCTGCATCTCCTTCATACTGCAATAATACGATGTCACATCCCGCATGGGAAAGGATGGATAACATCATAAGCTCATACGTACTTACCGTACCTTCATATAAAATTTTAGGTGCTTCATTCCCGCCTAGTTGATTTACAATTCGTTCAAACTTGTAATACAACCAGCACATGAATTTTATGTAAGCGTTGCGCAACATATTTTCATTTTTTCCCTGCTGCTGCAACTGCTCTAAGCATCCATACATGGATTCGGCAACCTTGCTTCGTTGTGATACGCCCATTCGTGGCAACCATTTCGCAAGCCCTGCCTGTAGGAAGGATAGACTCATCGTAAAGTCTCCTCCCATCATTTCCTGATAAAACGCTAGATGTCGGTCTTCTGGATTTGGTATCTTCCCTTCGATTACGACACCATGTAAACGGGCCGTCTCATAGTATCTTGCAATAAATTGCTCGACCTCTGGACTGTAGCCGTTGATTCTATAAAAATAAACACCTTTTTCCGCACGATCACTAATCTTTAGAAAATATTCATTCAATTGTTGTAACTTCTTACTTACTACCATACTAATTCAATCACCCTTATTCCTGTGAATTCTTTTTCTCGATCAGATTGATGATCCGTATTGTCCTGAAGGATTATCTTTTGCTAATATAAAGCCAAAAATGGCTCCTGTCGCTCCTCCTAATATATGCGCAAAATTGGCAATATTGTTTCTTACAAAGATTCCTTCGTATACTTGATTTCCTAAGTAAATTACCACGACCAATAAAAAGGTAAGTGGCAAATATCCTTTTTTCACACTCGTAATGGATGCTAACAAGATCAACGCAAATACGACTCCGCTCGCCCCTAACAATCTTGTATATGGGAAGAAGATCACATTGGCGATTCCTGTTACCACTGCTGTCGTTGCAATTAAAATCACCATATTCTTCGAGCCATACTTTTCTTCTAGCAATGGTCCAATGACTAAGATGAAGGTTATGTTTCCTATAAAATGCTGCCATCCTGAATGACCGAATACATGGCCAAACATTCTTATGTACGTCATTGGGTTTGCAAAAGACGATCGGTATACACTAAAAATCCAAACATTGGTTCTTCCATTCGTTAGCTTGGCTAATATCAATGCCAGAAGACAAAGAAAAGAGAACCCTAAAATCACTGGAGCATTAAATGATACTTTAATCCCAACCTTTGGCTTGTTCATATTGTTACCCCTCTTTTTTCAGATTGTGATAATTATAGCAAACTTCATTCATTAATTCAATAAAATGGAGGAAGTTTCAATTTTTTTCATGTTTCCCCTTTTTTTTCTTTGTATTTTCACAAAAAGACTACCAAGTTTGCCATTAAGTTGGTATAATACCCCTATCTAAAGTTAAAGGAGATTGTTATGAAAGATTCTACAATCTATTATTCCGTTGGACCACTGTTATACAGTCCTGCCAACAATGAAACCATTGTTTCTTCCATCGTAGAAGAACGATTTGGTACATATGTTTCATTGGCACTATGCTTAGAAGATACGATCCGAGATGACCGTGTGGAAGAGGCAGAACAAATCCTGCTTCATTCTTTACATACGCTATATGAATTACAACAACATGATACCTTTTATATGCCAAAGCTCTTTATCCGTGTCCGTTCTCCAAAACAGATTGGAACACTACTCTCTTCTCTTTCGGATGCAAGAGAGCTTGTAACTGGGTTTATCTTTCCTAAGTTCGATTTAGACAATGCGGATTCCTATTTATCCGCCCT
>CALZJY010000317.1 GCA_945787925.1 uncultured Anaerosporobacter sp.
TCTTTGGTCTTTCTGGAACAGGTAAAACAACATTATCTACAGATCCAAAACGTCTTTTAATTGGTGATGACGAACATGGTTGGGATGACAACGGCATCTTCAACTTCGAAGGTGGATGCTACGCAAAAGTAATCGACCTTGATAAAGACTCTGAACCAGACATCTACAATGCAATTAAGCGTAACGCTCTTTTAGAGAACGTAACAGTTGCGGAAGATGGTAAAATCGACTTCACTGACAAGAGTGTAACAGAAAATACACGTGTATCTTATCCAATCAATCACATTGAAAATATCGTTCGCCCAGTTTCATCTGCTCCAGCAGCTAAGAACGTAATCTTCCTTTCAGCAGATGCATTTGGAGTACTTCCTCCTGTATCTATCTTGACTCCAGAACAAACAAAATACTATTTCTTATCAGGATTTACAGCTAAACTTGCTGGTACAGAACGTGGTATCACTGAACCAACTCCAACATTCTCTGCATGCTTTGGTCAGGCATTCCTTGAATTACCTCCAACAAAATATGCAGAAGAATTAGTTAAGAAAATGGAACAAAACGGTGCAAAAGCATACTTAGTAAACACTGGATGGAATGGTACTGGAAAACGTATCTCAATCCGTGATACTCGTGGTATCATCGATGCAATCTTAGATGGCTCTATCAACGAAGCTCCAACTAAGACAATTCCATACTTCGATTTTGAAGTTCCAACTGAACTGCCAGGTGTAGATACTAACATCTTAGATCCTCGTGATACATATGCAGATGCTTCCGAATGGGAAACAAAAGCAAAAGATCTTGCAAACCGTTTTGCAAACAACTTCAAAAAATATGAAGGTCAAGAAGCTGGCAAAGTATTAGTAGCAGCTGGCCCACAAGCATAAGAAAAAAAGTACATAGTGATATAGAACGAGGGCTACTTGGAATCGTAAAAACTCGGTTTCAGGTAGCCCCTTTTTTGTAGATGGGAAAAATTGTGCTAAAATAAATACATTTTTCTATTTGTGAAATTAGCAATTATCGATTACAATAGACATGGTTATTTTATTAACAAACTTAAGAAAGGTATTTGAAAAGATGGAAAAAATGTTTTTTACACAAGGTGAAATCGTTGAAAATACGATTCATGACTATGCAAAAAAAGCAAGCTATAAGCTTGTGAGAGTAATATTATTTGGATTAATGGCAGGTATGTTTATCGCCATTGGTGCACAAGGAAGCTTAGTTTCTATACATAACATTTCTGATCCAGGGATTGCTAAGACAGTAGCAGGCGTAGTCTTTCCAATTGGTCTAATGTTAATCGTATTAATCGGTGGACAGTTATTTACGGGAAACTGCCTATTATTTATGAGTGCATGGGATAAACAAATCTCTTGGTCCAAAGTTGCAAAGAACTTAGCGATCATTTGGGTATCCAACGTGATTGGTGCGACATTTATTGCAGCAATGTGCTATTTCTCAGGACAATATGATTTCAACCATGGTTTATTAGGTGCGTATACAATCAAGAATGCAATTGGCAAAGCCAATACAGTACCATACCAAGGATTTTTATCTGGTATCCTTTGTAACATTACAGTATGTGCAGCAATCTTGATGGCATCTAGTGCAAAAGATGTTGCTGGTAAAATCTTAGGCGTGTTCTTTACAATCTTCGTATTCGTAATTTCGGGCTTTGAACACTGTATTGCAAACGCCTATTATTTACCTGCTGGTTTCTTTGCAAAGATGAATTCTGAGTATGTAGAGCTTGCAAAACAAACATACCACCTAACAGAACAACAAATCGATTCCTTATCCATTTCCAATGCGTTCCTTCATAACTTACTACCAGTTACGATCGGAAATATCATTGGCGGTGGTATTATCGTTGGTGGACTTATGTATCTTTCCCATAGAAGCAGAAGATTCCAATAAACAATAACAGAGTAAAAAGATAGCTGAAAAAAGGCTATCTTTTTTTGCTGTCAAAAGTAAGGAGAATATGGTAGAATATTGAAAATAATCAAAAACAAGGAGGATTTGACATGATTTTTAAGATGATGATTTTCCTTGCAGTTATTTTGCTTCTTGTAACAGTGATAAAAGATGTGAAAGAATGGCGGGGCAATAAGAAGGCGCCACATTATGTAGTGGGGGCGTCACTTGTATCGAAACGTAAGAATGAAACAAAGAATCGGCATACGCAGGTGGGAGATGTGTCAGGAGCCCGTGGGGACCATATGAAAATATCTACAAGTTATTACATAACATTTCAAGTGACAGGTGGAGATTGTATAGAATTTAAAGTACATGAAAAAGAATATGGAATGGTTAGAGAAGGGGAGTATGGAGTATTATCGTTTCAAGGAACGAAATATCTTGGATTCCATCGTACATAGCAAGTCTGGAGGTTTTTACTTTCAGGCTTTTTTCTTTTTGTTACTGTATAGGAGGGGGGAGACAAAGAAATAGTAGGAAAAGTTCGGACTGTTTTTGAATATCTTATGATAAAAGAAGTGTTTGGTGGTACGAGAATGAAGCCATGTATTTGGTTAGACCGTGTAAGCAAGCAGTACGGGCAGATAAAGGCTGTTTCAGAGATTAGCTTTTCCATATTGCAAGGACAGATTTCTGCGTTCCTAGGTCCAAATGGAGCTGGGAAAAGCACGACTATGAATATGATAGCCACATTATTGAAGCCGACCAGTGGAGACATCATGGTGGAGGGATATTCGATGGAAGGGCAGACGGAGGAAATCAAACGGAGGATCGGAGTGGTATTTCAAGAGGATGTATTAGATTATGAGATTACGGTATATGAGAATCTATATTACCGTGGCAGCTTGTATTATAAGACGAAGCAGGAAGTGGTAGAGCAAATAAAGAGAGTAAGCAAGGTATTGTCATTAGAAAATCTGCTTTCGAAAACCTATGGGCAATGTTCGGGCGGACAGAAGCGGATTTGCCAGATTGGAAGGG
>CALZJY010000318.1 GCA_945787925.1 uncultured Anaerosporobacter sp.
GGGAAGCAGTAGAAGGGAGTGGCCAGTCGGTAGAAGAAATGGAGAAAATTGTAATCGTTGGGAATACAACGATGAGCTATTGTGTGTCAGGTACTTCGTTAAAGAGCCTTGCGAAGGCGCCATTTTCCCTTCTCTATGAAGGGGGATGCTTCCATAAGGCCAGTGACATAGGAATCCTGCCAGAAACAAAGGCAAAGGTATTTGTGGGTCCGAATATTGGAGGACATGTCGGTTCCGATGCGTTTGCAGGGCTGCTTGCAACAGGAGTATTACGAAAAGACGGCTGCTACCTTCTTGTGGATATTGGAACCAATGGAGAAATCCTGTTCAGTGATCACGGAACCATCTATGCTTGTTCTACGGCAGCAGGGCCTGCCTTTGAAGGTGCGGGGCTTTCCTATGGGATGCGTGCCCAGACAGGTGCGATTACGAAGGCGGTCGTGAAAGAGAAACAAATCGTTTGTCAGGTAGAAGGCAATACGAGCCCGATAGGAATCAGTGGATCGGGATGTATCGATGTGTTGGCAGCCATGCTGGAGCTAGGAATACTAGAAGAAACGGGATATTTAAAAGAACAATATTGTTTTCCGAAAGGTTACGAAGTAGCGAAAAATGTGTATCTCTCAAAAGAAGATATTCGTCAAATTCAGTTGGCGAAGGCTGCGATATATGCTGGTATTTTGTCGCTATTAAAAGTGGCTGGAAAACGAATCGAAGAAGTGGACCAAATGTACTTAGCAGGGGCGTTTGGAAGCAATCTGGATGTGAAAAATGCAATAGCCATCGGACTGCTTCCTAATATTCCAATCAGTAAGGTGCAGTACGTTGGAAATGCTGCAATTACAGGTGCAAAAGAGATGCTGAGAGGGTTAGAAAACGGAGAAGAGTGGAAGCAGACGTGTAAGAAAATTCAACATGTCGAATTAGCGAATTTAGACGGGTTTCAAGAGACATTTATTGGAGCCATTAATTTTCGGAGTTGCTTGTAGGGGAGAAATGTTTCGTTTATAATATAGATGGAAACATTTACAAAAGAAAAGGTGCAAAAGAGAAGGAAGTTACAATGAAAGCATTAGTGAAAAACTATTACCAACAGTTTGTAGAAGAAATTGATTTTCCGACGATTATCTTTATTTATGAAACGGGGAAAGTAATAAGTTACAACAAAAAGGCCCTAGAAATGATTGGCAAGCCAATTATCAATATCAAGAGACTTCGAGCAGTGAATCCAGAGATTAGGATGACGAATGGAATGTTCGGGAATGCAAGCAGTGTCATGTATAACCAGAAGTTCCGTTCGGAAAATGGGATGTTGATTGAAATTGATTATGAAGTGAATTCGATCCAGGTGCAGACCATGCATTTGGTAGTCGTGTTCTTTGAGTATTCTTATAAGCAGGCATTCTGTCATGGCTACCGTAAGTTGCTGCCACGTGCTGTCTGGATTGATAAGAAGTTTCAAGTCATGGGCTGTAACGAAACTTTTCGAATAGAACATGGGTATTCGGAAAATGAAGAGCTTCCCAAGGAACTGATGGCATTTCTAGAGGAACAGACCCTACAGCATATGGTGGAGGAATGCAGGAAGTTGCTAGATAGCAAGAAACCGGTGTTTAATACGTTGCAGTTGATACAGCCCGTTCGGGCAAAGAGTTATTTTTGCAAGCTGAACTGTATTCCAATCTACAATAAGAATGATACGGTGACAGGACTATTGTTCGTATACAAGCTTGTGTTTAACCGAGAGGAATATGAGCGCTTCTTTAGTGCGAGCATTAGGGAAAACAACATACTGAACCAGATGATCAGCAACACGAATATAATCGTCGTAAGCTGGAGGAAGGATATCCAATACCATATTCAGTATGTGTCTAGTAATATCAGTAATCTAGGGTACACGCCAGAGGAATGTTACCGAGAGAAGGTCAAACTGATTCATATGATGAGTCCGAAATCATATTCGGATTTTTGTAACAATTTGAAGCGAATTGAAGAAGGTCCAAAGAACTGTTTTAACCAACGGGTGGAAATGCGCAGGGCGAATGGAAGTCTGTGTTGGATGAATATTTATGTGGGAATTAACAAGAAGAGCAGTCGAAGTAATTTTTATGAGTGCTTCATGCAAGAGATACGTCCAGAACTGTATTATCGTTTACAAGAGCCAAGAGAATCCTTCTCCATGGCGCTTCCTCTGTTAGATGAGGACATGAGGCAGATGTATAAGGAGAATCAAAAGGAATTCTGTACGTATTATCAACCAATCTTTTCTGTAGAAACCGATGAGATGTTAGGGATTGAGGCAATCCTTCGAGTAAGAAGGGGAAAAGATGAATTAGTAGACCCTAGAGAAGTGATGACCGCTTCGGAATACATAGCATTAAGGACATCGTTAGGGGATCTGTTTATGGAACAGGCAATCCAGTCGTTTTTAAAGTGGAAGCGTTATTGCAAGGACGGTTGCAAGTTAATCCTTGAATTAAACGCGTTTCAAATGGTGCAACCGAACTACGCACAGATTTTAGAAAAGTTGGTCCTTGAGAATGAAGGGAATCCGGAAGATATCTTGCTAGAGGTGAAGGAAGGAATTGCCGTCGAGGATATTAGTTTGATGAAGGACTTGCTCCTTGAGTACCGTCTTCGTGGATTTGAGTTCTTGCTCTCAGGATTTACAGGCGGAATAATGGCAATGGAGCGAATCAAAGAGTTTGAGCTTCATTATTTAAAATATGACGGAAGGATCTTGCAAGGATACTGCAGTGGGAAGTATGCTAGCAGTCTGTTAGAGGAAGAAGTAAGACAGATTAAGAAACTAGGTGTCTGTGTGTTTGGTGAAGAGGTTGAGACAAAAAGGCAGCATGAATATTTGAAACAAATAGGCGTATGTGCTTGCCAAGGAAATTATTTGTCAGTTCCTCTTAGTTATGAACATATGACAAGGAAAATGAAGGAGAAATAGGGAAAGGGG
>CALZJY010000319.1 GCA_945787925.1 uncultured Anaerosporobacter sp.
CTTGCAAGCACTTCTTCCATGCTAGCATAATCATCTGGGCCAACGACCGTCTTGATCTTGAACTTGCGATAATCGTTTCTCTTTGGCTTTCCATTCTCAAATACGACCATGGAACCTACCGATTGGAATCCGCTCGTGTTGGAAATATCATAAGACTCCATACGCTTTACGTCGGATAGTCCTAGGATGTCCGCAATCTCTTTTACTGCGCCGATCGTCTTTTTCTCCTCACGGGCAATCCGCTCGCTATCCTGCTGCAATACTAAGGAAGCATTCTTGTATGCTAACTCTACTAGCCGCTCTTTCTCTCCCTTTTTCGGAACCTTGATATAGACTTTCTGTCCACGTTTTGCAGTCAGCCATTCTTCGATGACTTCGCTTTCGTCTAACGGCTCCTGCAGATACAGCTCTTTTGGAATAAATGGCGTTCCGGCATAAAACTGCTTTACAAAGCTTGTCATGACCTCGCTTCTCGTATCGTCCTTTACTCCAGTAAGATGGAAATGTTCCCGTCCAATCAGCTTACCGTTTCGGATAAAGAATACTTGTACGACGGCTTCGTCGTCTGCCCTGGCAAAGGCAATGATGTCCCGGTCTTCCTGGTCCGTTGCAGTAATCTTTTGTTTCTGCGCGATAAATTTGACGCTGTTCATCAGGTCACGAAACTCTGCCGCCTCCTCAAATGCAAACTGTTCTGCCGCCTTCTTCATCTTCTCTTCTAACATGGTGATGACTGGCACATAGTTTCCATTTAGAAGGTCTAGCGCCTGATCTACATTCTTCTTATACTCTTCTACGCTGATATGGTCTTTGATACATGGTGCGGTACACTGCTTGATATGATGGTACAGGCATGGACGCTCCTTTCCTGCATCCCTTGGCAGGTTACGGTTACAAGTACGCAGCTTATAGATCTTACGGATCAATTCAATCGTATCCTTTACTGCGGTATTGCTCGTATATGGGCCATAATATTTCGCCTTGTCCTTCTTTACCTGTCTTGCAAATAGGACTCTAGGGTACGCCTCCTGCAACGTCACCTTGATATAAGGATACCCCTTGTCATCCTTTAGCATCGTATTGTATTTCGGACGGTGCTCCTTGATCAGGTTACACTCTAGCACCAATGCCTCTAGTTCCGAATCCGTAACGATATATTCAAAATGGTCGATTAAGGAGACCATTTTCTTAATCTTGGTCGTATGGTTCCTGCTGCTTTGAAAATACTGGCGGACACGGTTCTTCAGGCTGATGGCCTTCCCTACATAGATGATCTCGTCCGTCTTGTCATGCATGATGTATACGCCCGGCTTGGCTGGGAGTTTCTTTAACTCCTCCTCAATATGAAACATTCTAGTCCACCTCATTTTCCTCTATTACAACTCTGACTAGTAACAGCTAACCGCCAGCATCGTAAGATGCCGGGGACGTAAGAGACTTACGTAAATTAGCTGCTACTAGTCAGTATGGTTTTCTTATCTTAAATTATGATTCAATTTCTGATTTGCTGTTCCATTGTTCGTCAGAGGATGCGGCTTCTTCCACCACTGCCTCTTCCACTGCAACTTCTTCTGCATTTGCTTTTTCTAAGACAACTGCGTTAGAATCTGCTTCTTCGGAACTTGTTTCTTCGGCTTCCACTTCACCACGGCCAGTCACTTCACGATAAATTTTCATGAATTCCTTACCTGTGATTGTTTCTTTCTCAAATAAGAAGTCTGCAATCTTATCAAGGGTATCCTTGTTGTCACGAAGAAGTGTTTCTGCTTTTGTATAGCATTCTTTTAAAATCTTCATAACGACACGGTCTACTTCTCCGGAAGTACTTTCTGCACAGTTACGTACTGCTCTTCCGTCTAAGTATTTATTTTCTACATTTTCAAGGCAGATCAGACCGAACTCATCTGTCATACCATATTGAGTCACCATCGCTCTTGCAAGCTCTGTTGCTTTCTCAATATCGTTGGATGCACCTGTCGTGATGCTGTTGAAAATGATCTGCTCTGCGGCACGTCCACCGAATAATGTTGTGATTCGGTTGATCATTTCCTCTTTGGACATTAAATATTTTTCTTCTTCTGGCACTTGCATTACATAGCCAAGAGAACCCATCGTTCTTGGAACGATTGTGATTTTTTGTACTGGCTCTGCATCTTTTAAAAGTGCAGTTACTAATGCATGACCCACTTCGTGGTATGCCACGATTTTCTTTTCTTCTGGTCCAAGAATTCGATCTTTCTTTTCCTTACCAGCAATGACCACTTCGACTGCTTCGAATAAGTCCGCTTGACTTACTGCCGAACGGCCAGCCTTTACGGCCATGATGGCACCTTCGTTGATCATATTGGCAAGGTCGGAACCTACCGCACCGCTTGTTGCAAGTGCGATTGCATCAAGATCTACCGTTTCATCCATCAACACGTCTTTCGCATGTACGCGAAGGATGTCCTTACGTCCTTTTAAGTCTGGCTTGTCAACGATGACACGACGGTCAAAGCGGCCTGGACGAAGAAGTGCCTTATCAAGTACTTCTGGACGGTTCGTTGCTGCTAAGATTACTAATCCTTTGGAAGAATCAAATCCATCCATTTCGGATAATAATTGGTTTAATGTCTGCTCACGTTCGTCGTTTCCTCCACCATAGTGGCTGTCACGGCTCTTACCGATGGCATCAATCTCATCGATGAAGATGATACATGGCGCTTTTGCTTGTGCTTCCTTGAATAAGTCACGCACACGAGAAGCACCGACACCGACAAACATCTCTACAAAGTCTGAACCCGAGAGAGAGAAGAATGGAACATGTGCTTCCCCAGCTACCGCTTTCGCAAGAAGCGTCTTACCAGTTCCCGGAGGTCCTACTAATAGGGCACCCTTTGGAAGCTTCGCACCAATCTTTGTATACTTCCCTGGATTATGAAGGAAGTCAACTAATTCCGTTAAGGATTCTTTCGCTTCTTCCT
>CALZJY010000320.1 GCA_945787925.1 uncultured Anaerosporobacter sp.
GAGAGCGCATCGGCTTGTTCGATTCCAACAGAAGCACAAAAGGCTCCATATAGGCAAGCGTGATGTATTTTCTTATTTCCTGCTGCGTTTACAAAGGCAGATAAGAAATCAATTTCAAATGGTATGTTCAGTCCCTGGATGGTCTTTAGGAAGCGAGAGCCCATTTTCAAGCTGGCATCCCGAAGTTCCGAAGGGACTTTTCCTGCTTCAGTAAGTTGGTTTAACTCAATTAATTGGTCGATTTGCCCTTTCGCTACATACTCATAGGAGAGACGCACTGCAAATAAATCATTGTACAGGAGATTGTCTTTTAATTTATGGAACAGATAGTCTCTCGCACTATCTGTGTCATGGACAATGCCTTTTTGAATATACGTCTCCAGTCCATAGGAGTGAGAGTAGCCACCGATTGGAAATAGGGCATCATTGACTTGTAATAAGAAAAATTGTTTGTTCATAAATCAAGGTTCCTATCTAACTAGTGGGTGTGTTTGTTGATGGAGGAAGAAATGCTCTTTGTAAAGTCAAGTTTTATCGTCTTTACCTCAGTCTTTACTCCATGAAGGTCAGATAACATCTTGCAAGTTGGCTCATTATAAGGGGTAATGAACGTATGGTCATTGTCGCCCCAGAAAAGCGTGGCATGGCGGTTGCCGATTTCATAGCAGACTTTTGCAATCATTTCTGGATGATGGTCGCTAACGGTTACTTCGATAACTTCGCAAGGAGGGATGTTGACCGCGATGACTTTGCCGTTTTCCGCATAGAGTACATCATCTTGACGCATGCCTTTCTTTAACACTTCATTATCGAGGCGGATGCCGACTTCGGTCCCCTCTTTCGTTGTCTTCTTATGAATCTTTGTAAAGGCATCGTACCAGTCGATGTCTACATATTCTACGGTGGCATCGCCATAGGTGGCATCGCTTAGATTGCCGATTATTTTTTCACACAGCATGGGTGAAACACTCCTTTCTAAATTGTGGTTCGTGAAAAATGGCCTGTGCCAAGGGAGAGGCCTTAAAAAAGGAAGCCCAAAGGCACAGACCTAGATGTTGTTATTACCAAGTGCCAGTTAAAATCATTACGCCAGGAATCCATGCAGTGATGATTCCTTCAAAGACCTGCAAGTATGGAGTGAATTTTCCAAGTTTGATTTGAAGGACATCTTCTACAAAGCCAGTGGCCCAAAGGATTGCCCAAAGGTACCAGATGCCAGCCCAACGAATGTCTGGAGTGATGTTTAAATAGCTGTTGCCAGTAAATCCTTCCATAGTACCAAATACGATGGCGTTGATGGCTACGAATAAGCCAAACCATGCAAATGGCCTGGAGTCTAGTTTGAAGACAGAATTTAAGGCGATATAAAGGTAAGTGAAACCAAAGAGTAATCCTGTTCCACCTGCATAATAGTTTCCTTGTGCAATGCTTAGAAAGTTAAGATACACAGATAAGCCGCCAGTGAAAAAGTTCATGATTGCGGCAGATTTTGGATCTACTTTGGTTAGATTGCAAACACCATTACTAATTAATACAATTCCTACAAATAATAGAGCTACTCCTAACATGATAGCCACTCCTTATCCTAAAATAGATTGTATAGCTGAGTAAGAGGTAGGTCTTTTGCAGGTTCTGAAGTGATGAGTTCTTTGTCAGCCATAACGACATAAGTTTCTGGATCGACAGTGATCTTAGGTGTGGCATCGTTGAATACCATATCTTTCTTGCCGATATTACGAGTATTGCGTACAGGAAGCATTGTTTTTTGAAGGCCATATTTTTCTTTGACATTTTCATCCATGGCTGCTTTAGAAACAAATGTAAAGCAAGTATCATAGACAGCTTTTCCTCTTGTAGCATACATTTTTTCGTACCAGATTGGTTCTGTTGTAGGGATAGATGCATTGGCATCGCCCATTTTAGCACCAGCAATCATGCCGCCTTTTAATACGAGTTCTGGTTTGATACCGAAGAAAGCAGGGCTCCATACTACTAAGTCTGCGTATTTACCAACTTCTACAGAACCTACATAATCAGCGATACCATTTGTGATTGCAGGGTTGATTGTATATTTTGCAATGTAACGTTTTACACGGAAGTTATCATTGTCATGTCCAGCGTCTTCTGGTAATGGACCACGTTCTTTTTTCATCTTACTAGCTGTCTGCCAAGTACGTGTTATGACTTCGCCAACACGCCCCATTGCTTGCGAGTCGGAGCTCATCATACTGAATACGCCCATGTCTTGGAGAACGTCTTCTGCTGCAATTGTTTCAGGACGAATACGAGAGTTTGCAAATGCAACGTCTTCTGGAATCTTGTTATCTAAGTGGTGGCAAACCATCATCATATCAAGATGTTCGTCAATTGTATTGATACCATAAGGCATTGTAGGGTTTGTTGAGGATGGAAGTGCATTGCCATCACATGCAATCTTGATGATGTCAGGAGCATGTCCGCCGCCAGCGCCTTCTGTATGGTAAGTGTGGATCGTTCTTCCGCCGATAGCATGAATCGTATCTTCTACACAGCCGCCTTCGTTTAGTGTATCTGTGTGGATAGAAACTTGGACATCATATTTATCTGCAACATTTAAGCAGTGGTCGATTACGGCTGGAGTTGCACCCCAGTCCTCATGGATCTTAAAACCTATGGCACCAGCTTTGAGTTGTTCGATTAATGGTTCTTCGTCAGAGCAGTTACCTTTGCCAAGGAATCCTAAGTTGATTGGGAAATCTTCTGCTGCACGAAGCATCTCTTTCATATTCCATGGTCCAGGAGTACATGTTGTTGCATTAGTTCCTTCTGCAGGTCCAGTACCGCCACCGATTAATGTAGTAGTGCCAGAGAAAAGAGCAGTTTCTGCTTGGTCTGGGCAGATAAAGTGGATATGGCAATCGATACAGCCAGCAGTAACGATTAATCCTTCGGCAGAAATGGCTTCTGTGGATGCAC
>CALZJY010000321.1 GCA_945787925.1 uncultured Anaerosporobacter sp.
TCTCTTGATATAATCAACATATTTTCCCTACATAAAAAAAGCATCAGTATCAAAAATATGATCCAGTTCATCAATTGTCATAGCATGAGAAACCTTATCACGAATAGCACTCTTAGACATATCCAAACGTTTAAATCTATTTTTCCCAGCTGCATCTTTACTCATACGAATTAGCTGAATACGTCCTACCCCTGGATTTTGTCTAGCATATTCAGCAAAACCTTTTGCTTTACCAAGGTTGTCCTTAAATTCTGGATTATGTGGTTCAAGTAAGTCTATCACATATCCTAGACGTTCATCTCTTCGTACAACGATAAAGTCTGGAAATGCTGGCTTTGTCTCACCATCAATTTCATATGGTATACACATTGCCCAAGAAGCTCTAGAAGGATTTCGAATCCAGCAAACAAAATCTTCACATTTTTCTTCTTCTTCAATTACTCCAGCTTCCCATGTGTTAAGTTTTAATTTAGCTACACCTGTTACACTATTTACAAACAAGTGGTTATCATATTCCTTACCTCCATCATCATGGGGAACTTGAATAGTTTCTGGTAAACGAAAATTATGCTTACTTACGATATCACCATCAGAAACAATATTATCGTACTGCCTTCGAATTTTATCAGAATCAATTGTTGCAATATATCGACGATAATCATCATTTAATCCATGGAAGCGCTTTTCTGCATAGGCATGTAATCTATTCATGCATTCATCATCTGAAACGTACAAAATAACATCAATCTTAAATACGCTAGGATTATCAGTATCCATATACTGGTTTCCATAGACAATTCCAACCCCCTCATTTCCTAATTTTGCCTCAGCTAAGCGGAATTGCCTATCTATATCAATATCATTTGTTGTAAACACATCCTGAACTGAATAATTATCTACTGTTTCTCCAAAGGCATCAAAAAACTTCGTAACCAATTTAAATTTCTTAACTTGAAGCACCATCTCATCGTAGATTCCTTGCACTTTTAGTGCCTCTACATAATCATGTATCATCTGCGCAATTTCTGATTGTACTTCATGATTCGATATAAGCCAGACATTGTAAGTAAATGAGCCATCTTATACAATGAAATTAAATAATTATTAATTCTGAGCGATCTAACATTATATGAAAGTAAACCAACATCGTTTATAAACTTCATTACATCTTCGCGGTCAAATTTAGTTTCTTTCTCATCTTCCTGAAAATACACCTGATTATCAATATTAGCCACTGAATTCTGATCATTTGTACTAGTTTTATCAGCATCTGCATTTTGTTCTACAAGCTTACCTTGAGAAATACTATTCTGTTTTATTGCTATCTGTTGTTGTTCTTGATTACACATTTGTGTGCCAGAAATAGTAAACGACCCAATTGTAGATACTTTAGTGTTTGGATTAATAACCTCAACAGAACTTTGACCACTTAAATTTACTTTTTCACCTATAAACATATCGAGACTCATCTGCCCTTGAATAGGGGAATATACTTTTTTCTTTCTAGGTTTAACAGTTAATGTCTCAAACTTCCTTCCACCAATAGATTCTCCGTAAATATCTGTAGGAATGTCTCCACCCTCTGCACTTTGTAAAGCTTCAACAACATCCTTAACTGTACTTTCATTAAAATATGGTAAATATAAATGTACATCATTTAAAACATCATCTACTTTAATATGCATCTGCATAGGTGTTCTTATCATACGACCAAGAAGCTGTGCAATATATGTAGCATCGTTTG
This sequence comes from uncultured Anaerosporobacter sp., assembly GCA_945787925.1. Taxonomy (GTDB): domain Bacteria; phylum Bacillota; class Clostridia; order Lachnospirales; family Lachnospiraceae; genus KM106-2. Next base: position 1,745 of record CALZJY010000321.1, read on the forward strand.
CATGCTTAAAAGACACCATAGTTTCTGCTCGTGGGCAATCCCATCCTGTTGATAAATTTTCTTTAAAGAACACAACACGAATATTTCTATCTTCTGAAATACGAGAAGGTTCCTCATATTTAACCTCAATCCCATTTACTTGAATAGAGGAATTTGTCTGACCGAATGTATGTACAACTTGTCCAGTTTCAAAGCGAAAGCCTGTACGTTCTTCAATTTTCTGCAAACAGTCATCTAAATTAGTATCTGAAATTTTATTGTTACTACCATTTAGCACTTGAATTACTAAAACTGGATTTACATATGCATAATGTTGTTCGCAGCAATATTGAGTCCAGTGTTCCCATTTTTCCTTCCAATCATCCGCAGCAGCTTGTAAAATTGCCATATCGTTATTTGCAGAACCTGCCTCTGGATATGTGATAACAATGCGGTCTTTCAACAAACCCGATACACGCACTTCATCTGCAGTAACCACTGATTTATGTATTGTTGAAGATGTTCCTTCAACCAACGCATTAAATCTCTGTGTAGTCGCCGACATTCCTATTACTACAGGCATAGGTGGAATATTATCCTCAACACTACCTTTAATGAACTTCTGCATAATAGTAGTTGCTTTCCCCGCATCTTTACCTTGCATACCACGATGAGCTTCATCAATAATAAAATAAAGACGATCACTCTTTTCACGAACGGTATTTTCTAAAGTTTGCCATATAGTATACGTCCTCTTATCTCCATTTTTTGTAAGATTGGATGTTTTTGAAAGCTTCTGTGTATTTAAAAAATAAATATGACCATCTTCAAATAATTCCTTATCAAAAGAATCATCTGTAATAACAACACACTGGTCAAGTCGGATTTTATTGGCCTTAGAATCTATCTTTAACTTAGATTGTTCATTAAGCTGTGGCGAATCAGATAACCAAATAATCACAGCTTTTTGCTGCTCTGCATAATTCTCATCACCAAATAAAATACTTTCAATTAGAGCAGATATAATGATTGTTTTTCCTGCTCCTGTAGGTGCAGTAAATGAAACTACCTGTGGAGAATGTGTTCTCTTGTAACTACCAAGTTCCTCTGCTATCTTCATACGAATATCAGCTAAAGCCTTTTTTTGAAATGCAAATAGTTCTACTTTCATGATTACCTCCCTGTATTAATGCGGAAATTATCCAAATAATCTCTGTAAAGTTGATA
>CALZJY010000322.1 GCA_945787925.1 uncultured Anaerosporobacter sp.
CTCAAATTAAAAGTTTAATCTTGGTCAAAAAGCTGCTAGCTTTATTAACCGTTTTTTTACTGTTTCATAAAGAAACGTTCATATCTGAAATTCAATTTTATACTTCTGAATCAGAAGTTTATTATTAAGAATTTTCAGGGTTGTTTCACTGTTCAATTATCAATGTTCTTTGTTGTTTTTTGTCGTTTACTCACAAGCGACTTGTTTAGTATATCAAAGAGAAAACTATATGTCAATACTTTTTTTAAACTTTTTTAAAAGTTTTTTCCATTGCCTTTTATGCCCTTTTGACTCTTCTAATCTATTCTTCTACCCTAACGTAAAATGAGCCTCTAACCATAGTTTCCTATAGATAGAGGCTCCTATTTATTAACCTACTTTTCTTATGATTCCCATTGGGGTACATTCATCTTCCTGACCTAATGGGTTGTCCCTTAATATATCACAAAGCAACTCTTTTTCTATTGTATCATCGGATACTCCGATAATGTTAATTCCTAAATCATTTGCATCAATTACCGCTACTTTACATTTTAACTTCTGGGCTACTTCTCTTGCTACCTTATCTGGGCTCTCTGGTAGTAATACTACATAATGGTTATATGGTGGCAGTGTATATTCACAAGGTCCGTCAATCCCTCTTGCTTTTTCTCCTGCTACGATATAAAACCATCCTCTCTTATGAAAGAGCTTTCCTACTATAGATGCACTTGCTGCAAATAAAATTCTTGGTGTTCCACACTCTTGTAATGCCATCTCCATTGTTTCTGGAATTCCAAGGCCAATACCTGCGCTTGTCTTAGTTACAAAATGAGACAATACTTTTGCAAGACGTCTTGGCTTGATGCTGTCCATCGGAATTGCTCTCTGTTGTGTGCATGCTACCATCTTTTCCGATAAGAAGATGATATCATCCTCGTCCTTTATAAAATTTTTACAATATGTACTCACTACGTCTAAAATTTCATCCTCTTCTGTTACTACATGTGTTCTTAATATCAACCGATCATAGTCAGATTCCCCTACTCTTCTGACTTTATTGGCTACTAAGATTTTTTCTTCTTTACTCATGATTTATATCTCCTCCAAATCAATTCTAAATGTATTATACCCTATTTAATACTTTATTTTTGCTATTTTTTATATTGTTTTTCCAATAATTTCTTACTTTTTCTTATGATTCTAACAATTGATACTAGCAAATAGGATTCTGGCAGACTTCTCTTGTTATGATACGAAGGAGATTTGTAATCTTTCATGCAAACTTTTTGTCGATATGTACCCTATCTCCTTATTATAATAGGAAGTTTCTCTCATTAGCTGGACAGCCATCAAGGCCATATAAGCAGGACTTTGGTTCGTTATTGACATAAAAAAAGAACCGCCACACGAAATGAAATTCGTGTAGCTGCTCCTTTTTTTCGATTATTTTACCTTTACTTTGATTATCTCTGAGTAAGAACCATAATACTTCTTCTTTCCACTCTTCTTATATGCTCTTACTTTAAAATAATATGTCTTCTTCTTTTTTAATTTTGTCTTCGTATAGTATCTCGTATACTCGTCGTAAGTATTCCCAATACATTTATAGTTCCCATTTTTTGAAGTCGCCATATAGATGCTATAACCAGAGGATTTAGAAACAGTATTCCATCTAATCGATACTTTCTGTTTCTTATTTGCCGTTACTCTAAGCCCTGTAACTTTTTCTGGCAATACCTTACGACTTACTTTGCTACTATAAGACGCTTTTACTTTACGGTCTGAAGACTTGGCTTTTACCATGTAATAATACGTCTTTCCAACTCCTACAGACTTATCTGTCCAAGATAATGTAGTTCCTTTATTTACGGTCCCTACCTTTTTATAAGAACCATTTTTTTTCGTGGATCGATAAATATCATACCCAGCAGCACCTGCAACCTTATTCCAAGAAACCTTAATCATAGAGCTCTTTTGGCAGGTTGTCTTTACTCCTTTCGGTGCTACTAATCTAGGTGCCTTATCGGACAGGATATATACTGAGTTATGTTTGATCTTAAATTCGGCATATCCATCGTTTCCACACTCTACGTTTTCGTCCAATATGGTTGAACTTTTATCATAGTAGGTAAGTATTAAATCCGATGTTACCTTATATTTTTCAGTTAGGTATGCATTATTGATTCGCATTTCTGCAGGTCCCGGAAGTACACCATTATTTGCAAACTTCATATAAAGGATCTCGCGATCGTCTGGATATCCGAACTGGGCTCCTTTTTGTTTACTAATTGCTACTTCAAGGTCGATTGTTTTACATGCACTTTGTTCGACCGTTTTACCGTTAAATACCCATTGTATGTCTTCATTTTCAAATACTACTGTCTTGTCTTTTCCGGCAATTGCTTCAAAAATCTTTTTGCTTGCCTTTGTATTATTTCGATAATCTAGTACTGCAACCTGTCCGTCTTTCATCTTATTTATCTGGGATACGGCTCCATTCACATTACTAGTTGCTCCATAATAGGCAATATCAAATGCACTTTTTACTTCGATAGATGGATTATTCTTTCCTAATAACGCTTTTAGCGAATCGCCTTCATAATATGTCTGCTTGTCAGATGGTGAGTCGATGGAAATATATTTAATATGGTATGTTCCACTATTTACAAATGGACTTATTGTGAATTTGACCATATTTTTACCACTATAAATAGGCTTATCTAGGAAATTAAAGATATGCATTTCCTCTCCTGCCTCGTTCTCCAAAGTAATAGAGAAACCAGTAACACCACCGGTATCTGTCTTTAACGTCATAGGAATGGTAAGCACCTCTGGAGTTACGATTTTGGTATTCTTTAATCCAAGTTCTATAATCGTAGGCGCAAAGTTACTCTTATAGTTTGACTTTGCCACGCTTACTTTTTGAGTATAGTTCTTCCATACTGCAGCATCAAAGATAGCA
>CALZJY010000323.1 GCA_945787925.1 uncultured Anaerosporobacter sp.
ACAGATTTAAGATCGGGGATTGATACACTTGCTGCCATCATTGAATCAAAGCTTGGAAAGAAGCCTTTTGTTCCTAATACGATTTACCTTTTCTGCGGAAGAAAAACAGACCGTATCAAGGGATTGGTTTGGGAATCTGATGGTTATCTTCTCTTATATAAACGTTTAGAACAAGGGCACTTTCAATGGCCTCGTTCTGAATCCGAGGTAAGGAATCTTACCCGCCAGCAGTTTCGCTGGTTAATGGAAGGACTCACCATTGCTCCGAAGAAATCCGTGCAACCTGTAGCACCACCAGAATATACCGCATGAGTGTTGTGCAAAACGGAGAAAATTTCGACGCATTTTTTTAGCACCTAAACATACAACCAGTCATTTCTAAAAAACGTAGGAATGTTGCTATAAGATCATTGGATAAGCCTTGTTCCTACTTCCATTCATAATCATCATTTTAGAAGCCTGTGATTCTAAGGCTCTTCAGCAGCCCCACAGTAACGAATATCCATAGGCATTATGCCGAAAACACAATTCTCTAAAATTCGCATTCCATCATGCAATAAGCTATAATAGAACTAAGAAAGGATGGGTTCTATATGGCGATTCAATTCACAGAAGAACAACTAAATAAGTTTGATAAAGAAACAATCATTCAACTGTTTCTTGGCCAACAGGCCCAGTTAAAAAGTATCGATACGAAGCTCCAGCTTTTATTGGAGCAAGTGGCGGTATCGAATCATCATCGGTTTGGCAAGTCCTCTGAAAAACTAGAGGTAGAAAATCAGATGGCTTTTATGGAAGTAGATGGCCAACTCGTATGCTTTAATGAAGCAGAGGCTGTTGCTGCATCTACGGAATACGATGAGGATACACCTGCCAATCTAACAAGAAAAAAGAGGAAAGGGAAACGTGCCCAAACAATCAAGGAGTTACCCATAGTTCCAGTACGCCACATGATGTCCGAAGAAGAACTGATTGCTGAATTTGGTGAAAATGGTTGGTATCAGTTGGAGGATGAGATCTACAACCGCTATAAATATACTCCTGCAAAAATCGAAATCGAAGAACACCATGTCGGTGTTTATAAATCCAAGAAAGACAACCACTTTAAGAAGGCTAGTCATCCAGGATATTTATTAAGAAATAGCTTGGTGTCTCCTTCTCTTGAAGCTGCCATCATAAATGCCAAGTATGTAAATGCAGTACCCCTCTATCGTCAGGAGCAAGAGTTTGGGAGATATGGAATTTCCATCACAAGAAGAGAAATGGCTCATTGGACGATTCTTTGCGCAGAACGTTATCTATCAATCTTATATGACTATTTACATAAAAAACTATATGACTACCATGTGCTGCAGGCAGATGAGACTCCAGTCCGAGTGACAAAAGAAAATCGGACAGAAGGAGACAAGCACTACATGTGGGTATATCGCACTGGGAAAATGTATCGGGATCAGCCGATTATCCTCTACGACTATCAGCCTTCACGCAATGCAAGTCATCCAAAGGAATTCCTTAAGGAGTTCGAAGGAATCTGTGTGACAGATGGATATCAGGTCTATCATACGATTGAAAAAGAGCGTGAGAACCTGAGAATCGCTGGGTGCTGGGCACATGCTAGACGAAGATTCGATGAGGCCGTCAAGGCGCTACCGAAAGCGAATCGGAAAACTTCACTTGCCTACCGGGCACTAAAACAGATCCAGGCCATCTATCGAGAAGAGAATAAACTCTGTGATATGACCTCGGAAGAACGATTGGAACATCGCCAGAACAAGGTAAAACCTCTGGTAGATGCTTATTTCTCATGGGTAAAAACAAACATGGGACGAGTTCCTGCTAAGAGTAAAACGCATAATGGTTTCAGTTATTCGGTGAATCAAGAGCCATACTTGAAAGTATTTCTTGAAGATGGCGATGTTCCAATCGATAACAATTCAGCGGAACAATCCATTCGTGGATTCTGCATTGGTAAGAAGAATTGGGTAATGATAGACACAATCGCAGGCGCGGACTCAAGCGCCATTATCTATAGCCTGGCTGAAACGGCAAAGGCTAATAATTTAAAGCCATACGATTATTTTGAATATCTCCTGACTGAGATTCCAAAGCATTTGGATGAGAAAGATCAGAGTTTTTGTGAAGATTTGCTTCCATGGTCGGATAAACTTCCGGCTAATTGTAGGAAGAGACCATAAAATATGCCGCTCATAAGAGCGGCTATTTTACGGTTTAGGAGTACCCGCTATGGAGCGTTTACGTTCTAATGTAGAGTCTACTTTGAATCCTCTTACATAGAAAATATAACTAAAGAAATAGTATGCTGTACAGGAAATTAATAGTAATAAGGATGGTGATGCAATTGTATTATACATTAGGATGTATAGGATAAATACGAATACATTTACTCCTACTCCAAATATTATATGCCCCAATATGTACTTCTGCCTTTCTAAAAATACCACTAAATAATATGGTAACAACAAAAATACCGCAATACTCAATAAAATACAAAGACTCTCCATAAATTTTCTCCTCCGTTATAATAGACTTATGTATGGTATAACCAGATCCGTTCACACTCGTATAATGACTATCAAACACCATCACCTATATTTTCTAACTCTTCGATATTATCCTTTTGTAATTGTTTTTCATTTTCATAAATACTATAATCTTTTCTATGATACTGAAAATAAAATAATATAAACACAACTTCCATTACCATCCAAGATGCTGCTGCTTCAAAATGATTGATTGTTACTAGTATTGCAATAAGTATAACTGCTTGCACGCCTAAAAAATAATACTTTATCAGTTTTTCCCCTCTAAATATTATGTTTTTATACAATAATAAAAATAATGCACTTGTACATAATCCAGTCAAATATGCTTCTATCATCTCAATCCTCTCCTCCTTTTTTCTAACTAAATTCGCCATAATTA
>CALZJY010000324.1 GCA_945787925.1 uncultured Anaerosporobacter sp.
TGGACAAAGTACAGGCTATGACAAACTAGACAAGCTAAAGGAGATCCACTCCACTCTCTTAAATGAGTTAAAGAGAGAAATCGAGGATACGAAGGGAATGGTCGGTGATGGGAAAGGCTTTGATGTAGAGGAGACATCAAAGAAAATCATTACCCTACTAGAAGCGCTAGAAACACAGATTTTACCTACTATCGAACAATCTTTTCGTACAACGGAGAAATCGGTCCTTTCAATGGAACGGATGTTGATAGAAAATGATAAATTTTAGGAGGGCTGGATATGAGCAAGTTATCGATTGACTACAGCAAGGTAGATGCGACTACGGCAGCAATCAAAAATAGTGCCCAGCAAAATTTAAAGGTTTATGCAACGACACAGTTAGAAGGCTTGAAGCAGGCAATGAGCACGTCAAAAGGAGAGTATAAGGAAGCCATCGTAAAAGAGCTAGAGGAAGAGGAAGCGACAATTCATGCGGCAGCGGATCTTATGATTAAGCTTCAGACGATGATAAAGAGTACTGCGGATTCTTATAAGAAACTAGATGCCTCATATAAGAATGGTGTAGGCATGTAAGAGGAAATAAGAATTCATAGATGGAATCAAATGTGAACATGGAGGAAGTTATTTTGGGAATTGGGAAAAATCGAGTATTTAACACGAATCAAATTACGCGCCTGATTGAAAAGACACAGGCACTAATGGATACTGCCGATGCAGTCGTAAATGAAATCTATTCGGAACTAGGTAGTCTTTCCTCGGCACTAGATAGCCTTCCAGGAGATGTTCGGGATGGTGGATTGAAAAATCAGGTGGAGTGGTTAAGAAATACGATTCGAACTAGCGATTTCAAAGAATATCGTGGAAAAATCACAAAATCACTTGCGTATTTGAATCAGAACATTGCATTACAAGACAAGCGCCTAGCATTAAAAATAGAACACGTTGCGGCAATTGTCGAATCGATGGCTACAAGACTGGACAGCTTAAAGGCATTGATTATAGAGGGGGCAGATTCTAGAACATATGAAGATTTTGAAAAAGAGTTTAAGAAGTGTACACAAGCATGGGATACGGTCAGTCAGAAAATCGAAGCACTTCTAAGCAAGATTGAATCCTCTTTAAAAGGAGGGCAAAACATACAGGTATGCTATGGTGGCGATCCTGTGAATTTAAGTACGGGAAATTTTATTCATGAGTGCACGGATTTAGAGAGCAAGGGGATGCCTCAACTGAAGATGAAACGGTTCTATAACGAGATGGACAAAAGGGTTGGGATTTTCGGAAGAGGATGGCGTCATTCGTATGAGATATGTCTCGCAATCGAGGAAGAAGAGTATACGGTAATTCTAGAGGATGGAAAAGAGGAGCATTTTTTTAAGGAGAAGGATGGAAGCTTCTTCGGAGAGTTTACTTGTAGCAAGTTAAAAAAGAGTGACAATGGCTATGAGTACGTTACGAAACAGGGAGAACGCGTACTGTTTAATGAGAGTGGACAGATCGAGGAATATTTTGACCAGGATGACAACCAGCTTTGCTTCTTTTATCAAGAGGAACGGTTAGAGAAAGTGGTGCGAAATGAGGATGGGGCTTATTTTGCATTTCATTATAACGAGCAAGGGAGTCTCGAGCGTGTGTCCGATCAGGGCAAACGGGAAGTACGTTATGGATATGACGAAGAGGGAATGCTAGCCTTTGCCATCAACCCAGAGGGAGAAAAAGAACAGTATTCCTATGATGAGAATGGGAGGATGCGAGCCTTTACTGATCCCTGTGGGGTTGTAAAAGTAGAGAATACATACGATGAAAAAGGAAGAACGGTCGATCAGTTGTTTGCCGATGGGGGAAGGATTTCTTATCTTTATGAAGATGAGGAACGAAGAGTCACGATGACGGAACGGAATGGAAGCAAGACGACGTACTGCCGAAATGAACAATATCAGAATGTCCGTACGATTTATGAAGATGGTGAGGAGAGGTTTGCTTATAATCGTAAGGGTCAGAGGGTCATGTATCAAGATTGCAACGGTAATGTAATGCGATTTGCCTATGATAACAGAGGAAATTTGACACAGATTATTGATGCTGCTGGAGTTAAGACAAATATGACCTACAATCAGGAGAATCATTTGATAAAGCTATCGATGGATGGGACAGAGCAGATAAAGAATACCTATGATAGTCAGGGAAATCTGATTGAAAGCAGGGATGCATTAGGAAGAAAGAATCAGTATCGGTATTATAGGAAAGGAAAGCCATCCGAAATCATAAAGCCTGATGGAGGAAAGGTGAGAATCGCTTATGATGAAAAAGGCAATATAACCGAAGTTACCGATCCTTATGGTAGCAAAAGAGTGTATGAATACGATGCCTTAAATCGAATTGTCAGCACAACCAATCCAAGTGGAGATAAGACGGCGTATGAATATGATCAAATGAACCGTATGACGAAGTATACAAATCCATTAGGACAGGTCATGGAATATGGATATAATGCCAATGGAAACAAGACGAGAGTTCGTCGGTTTGATGGCCATGAGGTTCAGATGCTTTATAATGATGTGAATCGAATGAGCGCAATTATTAATGCTGCGGGAAAACGGATGGATCTGGCCTATGATTCCATGTGGAATATATCCGAGGTGACACTGCCAGACGGTACAAAGCAAACCTATGAATACGATGCAAGGAATCGATTAAGTGCTGTAGTGGATGCAATGGGACATCGTACAGAATATGAATATGATGGAAATGGAAACTGCCTCCTCATCCGAGATCCCAAGGGGCAGGAAACCAAGTATACGTATGATGCGAGAAATCAAGTGGAAAGCATGATAGATGCCAATGGAGGGGTCACAAGGTTTGCATACAATGAGAAGGGGTTGTTAGCAGAAAAGAGGGATGCGCTTGGAAATGTGCACACCTATGCTTACGATGCG
>CALZJY010000325.1 GCA_945787925.1 uncultured Anaerosporobacter sp.
GCCCTTATTATTAATTCTATATTAATCTAAGTATCCATCTTCATCAATTTCAATGCATAAAATAAATCAAGGTGCTTTGCAATACTAGTGGACTTCAATAATACGTTTTGTCCTTTCTTTAGCATGCTTTGCACCTTCTTATCAAGCTCTTTATAATTGAAATGATTCTGCACCTTATATCGATATGCATTCGTACCATTCAAGATTAGGATGTCGGTATGTAGTCCATAAAACTTCGGCCTATTCATATCTAAAATCGTGTCCATGCTAAAGTCTCCGGTATATAATACCGTCTGCTCTTTCCCTTCCATAAACGTCATGGTTGCTCCCGCCATATGGCCGGCCGGGTATAAGGTGATTTTAATCCCATGACACAAGATTGGCTGCATGACACTGACTTCTTCAATTCGTGCTAAAATCGCTTCCATCCTTTTTAATTTCTCTTTCCGTATCTTTTCATCATCATAGCTGTTAATACACCGTCCAAAATCGACTAGCTGCATACGAATCAAATCTTTGGTTGTTTTGGATGCAATAATTACTGCATTCTTTGCTTGTTCCGCAATGTATAACAGGGACCCGATATGATCGAAATGAGCATGGCTCAAAACAATAGCATCTAATTCATCCAAGCTGTTTACATGTCCCTCATATACAAGCGACGAATAATCAGGATATACTTCACTAATTCCCTTCTTCGCTCCTGCATCTAATAAAATCCTTACTCCCGACAAATTCACGAAATAACTCGAAACACCGATGTGATTTGCTCCTGATATGGGAAATAGATAATCTGTCAACTGTGATCACCTCCCACTATGTGCAATACTATTTTATCACAGCAGAAAACGATATTTTGCCGAAATAGAAAAGATGCACAATAAATAAGTCGCTATAATTCGCTCATTTATCTGCATCTTTTTTGTTATTATTCTATATTAGACATTTTCTATTTGCCAATCAATTGGTGTTTCGCCATGAGCCTTTAAAAACTCGTTACACTGGCTAAAATGTTTGCATCCGAAGAATCCACGGTATGCGCTTAATGGACTTGGATGTGGCGCTGTTAAGATTAGATGGTTTGGGTTATTTAAAAGCGCCATCTTGCTTTGTGCCGGCTTGCCCCAAAGCATGAACACGATTGGTCTGTCTTGCTCATTTAGGCTTTTGATCGCTGCATCCGTAAACTTCTCCCAGCCGAATCCTCTGTGAGAGTTTGCTTGATGCGCGCGTACGGTAAGCACGGTATTTAGAAGTAATACGCCTTGTTCTGCCCATTTTACTAGATATCCGTTGTTTGGAATATAACAGCCAAGGTCTGATTCTAGCTCCTTATAGATATTTACTAGGGATGGTGGAACCTTTACTCCTGGCTTCACGCTAAAGCTAAGTCCATGGGCCTGATTTGGCTCATGATAAGGATCTTGTCCTAAAATCACACATTTCACCTTGCTAAGGGGCGTTAAGTTAAATGCGCTGTAAATCTCATTTCCTGGTGGATACACTGGCTGGCCACTATTATATTCTGCCGTTACTTTCGTAAACAGCTCTTTATAATATGGTTTGTGATATTCCTCTTGCAGTGTATCAATCCAGTCCGTTGTAATTGCTGACATAGTCTGTACTCCTTTCGTCTTCCTCATCTAATAACTCATGAAACTCATTCTTTTCAAATGGTTGAATCGAAATATAGGATTTATTTGGATTTGCAAATACGAATGTCTTATCGACACTTTCCACGTAGTTTTGCATCTTATCGTTTGTCGCACTAATGATTGCCTGGAAGCCTAACTTGCGGATTAATTCTACACAGCTTGCAACCTTTTCTCCATCCATCTTGGAGAATGCCTCATCTAATACGACTAAGCGTGGTGTCAGACGTCTTCTTGGCGCCTTACGAAGGCTTACTTTGTATACCTGTGCGAAGCTTGCAAGAAGGGCAACGTATAACGGGTTCTGTCCTTCCCCACCGGAGTTCTTTGTAAGCATCTTGCTTAGGCGCATTGGCGGCATGCCTTCGATGATCTGTTCCATATCAAAGGATAGGTACGTTCTGTAGTCGGCATACTTTTCAATGTTTCTTCTTGCTTCCTCTAATTGTTCCTTATCACAATCTTCTGGTGGCATAAAGATGTCAATTAACTCGTTGATCAAGTCATTGTATTTGTCTTCATGGCTTGTGGAGAATAGATCCATTTGGTTCTCCATATGGTTCGAAAGACGTCTTGGATTGATTTCTAGGTTCTCATCCATAAACATCGTATAGAACTTGCCGTCTTCCCCTTTATTCTTCTCAATTACGAAGCGATATTTTTCCTTACCGAAATCGGTCTTTTTCAGGATTTGATTCAAATCATCTTTTTGCTGGATGGCTTCCTTGATCGCGTCTCGAATCTTATAAATAAAGTCTGTCTTAAAGTGCTCTACCGCTTTCTTCGCTTGTTCTGCTGCCTTCTTCGTAAACTCTTGTAGCTTTTCACTAGAAAGCTTGTTTAACAAGTCTTCGTATTGGCGGTTTTCTTTTGCCATAAGGGAGAATCCACGGAAAGAATAAGACGCTAAGTATGCCTCTCTCGCACTTACCACTGCTGCAAATGTCTTTTCTGATCGGTCGCTTTCTTTCTTTAATGCGCCTTCTAACATTGCACGGATACGTTCTAAGGAATGTACCTCGTTTTCTCTCATATAGACATGATATGCCTTATCTTTGTCTAATTCAAATACAAATGCATTGTTTGCTGCCGTATGCTGTTCTACTAAACTTATATATTGCGATTGTAATCCAACACGATCACGTTCCTTTGTCTGCTTGTTTGACATCGCCCCAGATAGGCGTTTCGAGCATTCCTCCACTTGTACTTCTAGGCGTTTCTCTTCTTCCTGCCATTTTGCTAAGTCTTTCGTCTTAAGCTCTACGATCTT
>CALZJY010000326.1 GCA_945787925.1 uncultured Anaerosporobacter sp.
CAACTTTATTTTTTGTTACTTCGCACGTAGTACACTTGTCAACTCTATATCCATCATCACATGATGGTTCTTTGACATTGTTCAACACTGCTTTTCCTGCATGTACCTCATGATTTTTCCCAAGATTCACAACCTTAGTATATGCACATCCATAACATGTATAAACCTTCTCTCCATCTGTTACACAATCAGCCGTAGTTACTAAAACTCCTTCATCAAAGGAATGCTTTACATTTATTATATAAGTTTCATATGTAGTATTATTGAACACCCCACATACTGTTACTATTACTGTTCCTTCACTTCTACCAGTTACAGTAAAATCACCTTTCCATCCTCCATTTGCTAAAGAAAAATCAATATTTCCTACACTTGCTACTGAGGAATCTGATGTTTTTACCCTTGTTGTACAACTAGGCACAATACACGATAAATCTAGTGTCTCTCCTACATCAATCGTATACGTCTTTCTAGATGTTGAAGCTTGTACTTTCGTAGGCTCAATATAAGCCATTGAAATTACAAACATACAAACCATCATAAAACTGACAAGTTTTTTGATTCTTTCGTTAAAGTTACACAGTTCTAATGGTAAATAAATTTCATATATAGTTACCATCCTTTATATGTTCGCTTTCCATTCTCTATAGCAACCTTTGATATTAAGACTGTCATACAAAAATAATAAAATAGCGAACCTTATGCATTATATACTCCTACTATATTGTAAAGTAAATTATTTTCCTTAGTATGTTCTTATGTAAGAAAGGCAGCCCCCATCACTAGGAGCTGCCTTTCTTACATTCAGCCAATTTAAGCTGACTACTCTAATTCCTCACCATTGGATGCAATGACTTTCTGATACCAATAATAACTGTCCTTGTTAATCCGTTTCAGCTCCTTCACATCATGATCGTCTCGGTCAATATAAATGAATCCATATCGTTTCTTAAATCCTTGGTGGGAACTTAAAATGTCCATCACAGACCAAGGACTGTACCCCATGACCTCTACTCCATCTTCAATGGCATCTGCAATGGCCTTGATATGCTCCCTTAAATACTCAATTCGGTACGTATCATGGATTCTTCCATCTTCCGTAAGGGTATCTGCAGCACCAAGCCCATTTTCCGTAATGATGAGTGGCAGGCGGTATTTACGGTAATACTCATTCAATACGATACGTAATCCCATCGGATCAATCTGCGCGCCATATTCACTGGCGGTTAAGTTTTCATTTCTTTCGTCTCTAAAATAACCATATTGGTCAAAATCGACCTGGTTGCCCCGAAACTCTCGCTCACCAATCGGATGCTCTTTTGTCGCCTCTAAATAGCTAACACAAAGGGTACGGTAATAGTTTACGGCGATATAGTCCATCTTTGCACTCTTTAACAGCTCATAATCGCCTTCTTCCATTACTGGCATGATGTCTCGCTCTCTCAAGTATCTCATATAATAGCCAGGATACTTTCCTGTCATATGCATCTCCAAGCAGTACTCTGTCTTAAAGGCATCGTTCATCTTGGCAGCCCAGACGTCTTTTGGATTGTTCGTTAGTGGGTACGTGCAGGTAGACGAAATCGCTGGCCCAATCTTTCCATCCTTTACAAGAATATGGCAGGCATTCACCGCTAGGGCATGAGCTACACACATATGGTAATCCATCTGTGCACGCTGCTTATCTGCCTTCCATAGATCCTCTTCTTCAATATTCATACGCTCATCTACTCGGATCATCAAGTTCTGTTCGTTATGCACCTGCCAATATTTCACCCTGTCACCAAACGTTGCAAAACAAAGCTTGGCATATCGCTCGAATGCATAAACCGTCTCTCTTCCTTCCCAACCATTGTATTTTTGCACTAAGGCATATGGAAGGTCAAAATGGTAGAGTGTCACAAATGGGATAATGTCATGGGCAAGCAGGCAGTCGATTACCCTGTTATAGAAATCGATTCCTGCCTGGTTTACCTCTCCTTCCCCTTCTGGCAATAGCCTTGCCCAGGAGATGGAAAAGCGGTACATCTGCATTCCTAGTTCCTTCATCCTTTTGATATCCTCTTCATAGTGATGGTAAAAATCACTAGCAACCGTCGTATCTGCCTGGATATGGGCCCGCTTCTTTGCATTTACATCGGCCACGGTAAGCCCTTTCCCATCTTCTGCCCATGCGCCTTCGATTTGAAAGGCGGAAGAAGATGCTCCCCATAAAAAATCATCTGGAAATCGTTGCTGTTTCATCATATTTCTCCTGTTTGATCTGCATTAATTGTCCTAGCTTGGCTACCTGTCCTTTTGCCTGTTCTACCGAAACATGGTCGCCTCCATTTAATAATATAATTGGTGAAGTAAGATCATATCCTTCCTTCTGGATTCCATCCATATCAAAACGAAGAAGCACCGTTCCTTTCGTTACGACGTCTCCCTGCTGCACACATTTGGTAAAATGTCGTCCGTCTAGCCGTACCGTATTGATTCCAATATGAAACAATACTTCCATTCCATTTTTAAGCGTTAGACAGATGGCATGTCCAGTCGGATAGACAACCGATACCGTAGCATCTTCAGGCGCTACCACCTCTCCTACTGTCGGCACGATTGCCACTCCTTTTCCAAGCGTCTCTGCTGCAAACACATCATCATTTACCTCGGATAACGGGATCACGGTACCACTCATCGGTGATGCAATCGAAACCGATTGGGCAGCGTCTTCTTCACTCTCGTCCAATCCAAAGACGTACGTAAGTATGGCAGCTCCAAAAAAGGCTACTCCAACTCCGGCTAGATACCACAAGAACTTCGACATTCCAAATGCCGCATACGTAAAGATCGTTAGAATCCCATTATTGGCAAAGGCATCTCCATAAACATGGCCAGCTCCCATGATTGCACCGCCTGCACCACCTGCTATAATCGCAC
>CALZJY010000327.1 GCA_945787925.1 uncultured Anaerosporobacter sp.
TCCAGAACTAAGCACGAAGGCTCCAATCATCATTCTTCGTTTTACTTCATCTCCAAATCCTTCATCCCTTGTCTGCTTATAGACGTCTTGCAATCCTTCAAACTTCTCCGTACGATATCCATATTTCACACCATCATAACGGGATAAGTTCGAACTTGCCTCAGCAGAAGCAATGACATAGTAGGCTGGAATCGCATACTCAATTCCCTTTAAGTCACATTCTTCTACAATCGCGCCTTTCTTTCTTAATTCTTCTGCTACCTGTAAGACTCCCTGCTTTACTTCTTCCTCTAATCCATTTGCAAGATATCCAGAAGGGATTCCTACTCGTAACCCCTTTACATCATCTACTAAGGCATCCATGTAGGAATATCCCTTTGTAGGCACGCTCGTAGAATCTTTTTCATCATGACCAGAAATCACTTCCAATGCCGCTACACAATCGCTGACATTTCTTGCAATCGGTCCAATCTGATCTAACGAAGACGCATAGGCAATCAGACCATAACGGGATACCGTCCCATATGTTGGCTTGATTCCTGTCACACCGCAAAAGCTGCTAGGCTGACGGATGGAACCACCCGTATCCGAACCTAATGCATAGAAACATTCTTCTGCTGCAACCGCTGCTGCCGCACCACCAGAGGAACCCCCAGGCACATGGTCGGTATTCCAAGGATTCCTCGTTGGCCCATAAAAGCTAGTCTCGGTAGTAGAACCCATTGCGAACTCATCCATGTTCAGCTTTCCAAGAATGACTGCTCCAGCTTCTTCTAAACGCTTGATGACTTCTGCATCATAAGGAGGTCTAAACTCCCCTAGAATCTTAGAGGCACAAGAAGTCTTGATCCCTTTCGTACAGATATTATCCTTTACTGCCATTGGAACCCCTGCAAGCGGGGAATCCGTAAGTTCTCCATGATCAATTCTTCTTTGCACTTCTTCCGCTTTGCGAAGTGCATCTTCCTTGGTCACAGTTACATAACTGTTGTAACGTGGCTCACGCTCTTCAATCTTTTCTAACATGGCTTTCGTTGCCTCTACCACGCTGATTTCTCCAGCCTTAATCTTTTCACTAAGCGCTAACGCTGACATTGTTGAAAGTTCCATCTTCCGTCCCTCCTATTCTACCGTCTTTGGTACGACGAAACAGCCATCTTTTTGCTGCGGTGCATTGGCAAGCAGGCTTTCTCTGTCGTCTTCGTTTTTTACGATATCCTCGCGAAACACGTTCTTGATTGGGAACGCATGGCTCATTGGTTCGATGCCCTCCGTATCTAATTCGTTCATCGTCTCCATATATCCTAAAATGTCTCCTAAATCCTTCTTTGCACGTTCCTTTTCTTCTTCCGAAAGGCTTAACTTTGCAAGGGCGGAAACATACGCGATTGTTTGCTCTGTAATTTGCATGACTTTTTCCTCCTTATGGCTCTAATCTTGTAACATCACGTGGGAACATTGCGGTTTCACGTACATTGACTTCATCTAACAATTTCATCGTAAGCCTTTCAAGGCCTAATCCTAATCCGCCATGTGGTGGCATGCCGTATTTGAAAATGCTTAAATAATGTTCAAAGTCGGCAATGTCCATCCCCTTGCCTTCCATCTTGGCAACCAATTCATGATAGTCATGGATTCTCTGTCCACCTGTCGTCACTTCCATGCCTTTGTATAACAAGTCAAAGCTTAAGGTAAATTTCTTGTTTTCTGGGTCATCCATTGTATAAAATGGACGTTTCTTTGCTGGATAGTGCGTAACGAATACGAAGTCACTTCCATATTCCTCTTTAAAATAACGCCCGATTAATTGCTCTTCCTCTGGCTCTAAATCATATGGGTTCTTGATTCTACGCTCATATTTCTTCGCTACTAATTCTTTTGCACGGTCAAATCGAACTTGTGGAATCTGGGCTATGTCTGGAAGCTCCACACCTAGAATTCGAAGTTCGTTTGCATACTCCTCTTTTAAGAATGCAAACGTATGCTGTAACATCTGCTGTTCCATTTCCATAATTTCTTCAAAGCTATCGATATATCCCATTTCAAAGTCTACCGACGTATATTCGTTTAGATGTCTTGTCGTATTATGCTTTTCTGCACGGAATACCGGCCCGATTTCAAATACACGGTCATACACCCCAACCATGGTCTGCTTATACGTTTGAGGACTTTGTGCCAAAAATGCTTTCTTACCAAAGTACTCTAGCTTAAATACGTTTGCTCCACCTTCTGCATTTCCTGCAACGATCTTAGGCGTACGGATTTCTGTAAAATGCTCCGAATATAAGAAATCACGAAATCCTCTTACGATTCCTTCCTGAAGTTTGAAAATCGCACGTTCTCTTACATTTCGTAACGATATCGGACGAAGTGCCACTTTCGTCTCTAATGAAGTCTTCATCTTCCATTTTGCAATTGGAAGTGGAAGCATGGCATCCATGACTGGCTGGCTTAAGATACGAATATTTAAAAGACGAATCTCAAATCCATGTGGCGCACGCTCTTCCTTCGCAACCACACCTTCTACTTCTACAGTAGATCCTTCTTTGATGGTCTTTAAGTCAAACTCAAAACTGCCTTTGGTAAATACGCACTGTACTAGACCGTCGTATTTACGCAATACGATAAATGCAAACTCACTCATATCACGGATCGTATGAACCATACCATTTACTTTGACTACCTGATTATTGCATCCGCTCTCCAAAATCGTTCTGATTTCTACTGTTTCCTTTTTTTGAATTCCAGTTACATATTCCATCGTCCATTTCCTCCTTCTTGCAATTGTAAGAGTCACTTCTTTGATACCGCTTTGCATAGGGAATTGCAACGCAATTTCCTATGTAATAAAAAAATCCCGAACAATCGTGTTTTCACAATTGTCCGGGACGGAAAAGTCTATTCTTTGCCGCGGTACCA
>CALZJY010000328.1 GCA_945787925.1 uncultured Anaerosporobacter sp.
ATCTGCTCTTCTACATCCTCTTCGTCTTGGCCTTCTTTTACCATCTTTGCCTTTAGAAGCAATAATCGTTCCTCATCCTCCTGGATGGCACGAAGCAGCTGCTTGATATCGTTCTTATAAATATAAAAGTTATCACTTGTCTTAAGCAGACTGTATTTCTTGTCTACGATGGACTCCACATAACCGAATAAATGCTCCTCTAACAGATTCTCATAGGAATCCTTTTGCAGAAGGGACGCAAAGAATTTATCCATATTGTGAAGCATATCTTGTAAGGCACGGTTTAAGTTCGAAGTATTGAACATCGCTGTCTTCAATAACTCAATCCCAGCCTTCTTATCGTAATAAAACGAATAAATATTGGTATATACGTTCTGGATATATAAATCCGTGATATTCTGTCCTGGGTCATCGATCTTTTGCATTGCTTCAATAAAAATAGAGGCATAATCAGGGATGACCACATTGGTCTTAAACGTCTGATAATCCTCTACCTTACGAAGCCATTTAAAATATACCAGTCTAGAAAAAATCTGTGTCGCTACCGGCTCTATTCGTTCCGTATCTTCCGTTTCCTCTTCAGAAAGCTCAAAGATGCGGTGATGGAATCTGTCATGCAACAGCTGAATACAGGTTTCCTTAGACAAAAAATAATCGTTGTACAGATATTCTTCATAAATCAGTAACAACGCTTCCATGTAAATATATCTATTTTTAGATTGAAACAAACCAAAAAATTGTTCTGGTATCTCTTTAAGTCGTTCCATAATCGCTCCTACCTTAACGTTCTTATACGATGATTATATCATAAAACGACATAAAAGCCAATGGTAAGACACGCTTTTTCCAAAACATATGTTCTACTTTGAAAGCAACGCAATCGCCTATGCAATAAAAAAAGACCGGCAGCCTTCGTAACAGAAAACCACCAATCTCCTATAGGTGTAGATATATTAGAGAAAATATATCTACTATTATTATATGCACTAGTTTCGAAAAACATACATTTATTCGAATTTTTTCTCTCTATTCCATCTCAATCCGATTCTTATCCCTACGATAGAGATATACCTTATCTGACAATACCTCGTCTACCGCTACCTGGGTAGCATTGACCTCCTTTACCATGCTCCTTAATTCTGCCCTAGATATATCCTCTTCATAAGGTACTAGAATCACCTCATGGATGCTAGATGGAAGCAGATAAAAGTCTGTTTCTAACTTTGCTGCCAGATCATAAAGGACATCTTGATATAGGATGGATGTCGCTCCGTTGATTCCGAGCTCGTTGCTTACTATGTACATGGATTTGCATTTCATTCCTCCGACCATCTCTGCAATCATTTCTTCTACTGCATCATCACATCCTCCCTCTGGATACATGATAGAAAAGTCCTTACGAAGCAGGTCCGTAATCACCTGTTCCATCGTGGAAATCCTCACTGGAAACAAACGCTTCGTGTTGTTGGTTGCTACCTGCATTAGTTCCTTTACCGTGCAGTCCCATTCCACTAGATGTGCATTGGTCACTCGAATCGTACCAATGCCTTCCTCATCCTGCTTGACGAGACAATGAAATGTAATTGCAAGGTCAAGGAACCGTACATGAGGCACTTCCTCTAATAACTCCTTATTCTTATTATAGTTTACCAAGCGATAGACGATGTGATCTTTCATTCCATCAAATGTATAGTCTAACGTCTTGTACTCCTCGCTCACCCTTCTACGGCTGTTCTCATAGACGGATAAAATATCATTGGCGATCGTGTCCATGCTTTCCCCGTCCATATAGCGGCTATAATAGGAGTTCAAATAAATATTTGGGGAAACATTGTCTCCTTCCTTAAAAAATACGATTCCATCTAGCACGACAGAATTGTTCTTCTTTACCCGATTCACCTTTACCTCGTACTGGTCATCTACCTTAATGCG
Organism: uncultured Anaerosporobacter sp.; assembly: GCA_945787925.1. GTDB lineage: Bacteria > Bacillota > Clostridia > Lachnospirales > Lachnospiraceae > KM106-2. The sequence continues at coordinate 1,933 of CALZJY010000328.1, forward strand.
CAGACATTCCTTTACATCATCGACAAATTGATTATACTCCATTGCCCTTCCTCCCTATGAAATTGATTTGTTTTAACCATTGGATACGATTGTCCGAACGGACAGAATAGTATTTGTTTTAGAATTTTAAAATAGAACAACTGCTTTTCTAACATTAATTGTAGCAAGATCCATGCCATGCCGCAACCGCCATTCCTGACAATAGACTACGTAAAAATGGCATGGATCCACGTTATCATTCATTCTCCCTTACCACACTAAGCGCGATTGCAACCTGGCTAGGAAGATAAAAGACCCAAATCAAAACCGAGGCTACAGATACAGCCAACTCTACCATCCCATTCGTTACCGGCACGAACATGGATAAGTTCCGTAAGGCAACACAAACGTCGCATAGCAAAAACAGTACCAATCCCACCCGAAACATCCTGTTTTGTGAGACAAAAAAAACATCCCAAGCATTCCTCACCAAGCATACCCCATAAAACTCTACCAAGATTAATACCATGGGAACTTCCACAATGGATATGTTCACAATAAAATGAATGATGCCAAACAGTATAACGTTCACTAAGATAGTCTTCGTACGCCCTTTATTCAATCGGTAAAAATAGCAAATCTGCACCAACACAAAGCTTGCCACGCCAGCTTCCCAATTCCCTAGCCAAATCAAGCAGGTATCGGCAAACAGCGTAAAAAATAATGCCACCCTTACCACAAGGGCATCGATTTTATCTACTTCCTTTGATAGCAAAAAAAGCACATAAAAAAAGCATAGAATGATTCCTATATACTTTATTCCCATAGATATTTCTCCCATTCTAGGAAAGAAACAATCTAAACCAATAAATAAAAGATATAGTACACATTCTATGCTAAGAAATACCTTCGTCTTCATGCAGCACCCACCACTCCTATTTCATCCAGGTAGACAGATACTCTGTCACTTCCTTCGATGTTAATGGATTACCAAACAAAAATCCT
>CALZJY010000329.1 GCA_945787925.1 uncultured Anaerosporobacter sp.
GTTAGAAGTTACAGACTTTTTGATTCCAACACTTACGATCCAGCCACTGGTAGAAAATGCAATCCGTCATGGCATTACCAAACAGCAAGCTGGTGGAACGATTAAGATTCGTACGCGAAAAGAAAACGATGAAATCATTCTTGTCATTTCCGATGATGGCATCGGATTTGATTCCTGTGCCATAGGTAACGATAGCACTACACATATTGGATTAGAAAACGTAAAAAAACGTCTCGAGCTTCAGTGTAATGCCGTCTTTGAGATTGTAAGCCAGCCTGGAATGGGGACAATGGTAACGATCCGCATGAAAGGAGACCCCCTATTATGAATATTATAATTGTCGATGACGAGCCGTTGGCATTAGAGAAATTAAAAGAACAGATCGAACCCCTGCAGTTCGTCCATCATGTCTATGCATTTAACAACCCCTTTCATAGCCTAGAACTGCTACAAAAACAACAAATGGATGTTGCTATCTTGGATATCGAAATGTTTGGAATAAACGGAATTGAACTAGCCAAACAATATAAACTAGTGCAGCCCTCCATTAAGATTATCTTTCTAACCGGATATTCCCACTATGCCGTATCTGCATTCCAAATACGGGCAAATGGATATCTGCTAAAGCCTGCTTCCACAGAAGAGATTTGTGACGAACTGCTTTATGTGACCCAGATCCAACCTAGCATTCCGTCTGCTAAAATCCGAATTCAGACCTTTGGTAACTTCGAAGTGTTCGTAAATGAAAAACCAATGACATTTGAGCGCAGCAAGGCAAAAGAGCTGCTAGCCTACCTGGTCATCCGTAAAGGTGCCTATGTGAATGGAGACGAACTGCTTGCCATTCTCTTTGAAGATAAGCCGATTACGGCTTCCTCCAAAAGCCAGTTACGAAACCTGATTGCAAGCCTCACCAAATCCTTAAAGCAGGCCGGCTGCGCTGACTTGCTCTTAAAACGAAGAAATCAATTAGCCATTGATACCACCTCCTGTAGCTGTGATTACTACTCCTTCCTAGAAGGCGATATTTCCGCGATCAACAGCTTTATGGGGGAATTTATGAACAACTATGACTGGGCAGAGTTCATTACAGGATATCTCGAAAAGACCCAAGATGCTCACCATTAATCCATTGTAATTTATGGCAATTGCACTTTTGGTGCGCTTTTTGTTGCACTCTTGTTTCACTTGATGCTGTATGATGCATATGTACAGACGAAGTAGTTTACACGTCTCTCAAACTAACATGGTAGAACCAAATTTGTTTATTCAAACTCAAAAATGAACTATTTTGGAAGAAGGAGAAATGCATAGGGATTTCTAACATAATGTACAGGGGCAAAAAAGGAAGCGATTAGGGCCGCTTCCTTTTTTATTTACGCAAACACAATTTGTACTCTCGGACTGTTTTGATACCGTTCTAACAACTTCTTATAATACGTTTCCTCTCCGTGAAATAGAATGTCCTCATACTCTTTTTGATAGTAAGGATACTCTTTTAGAATCCATTCATAAACCTTTTTGTCTTGCCCTCCCTCAGTAAAGACACGTAACTTATCTACATAGATTGGAATCGTCTCCTCCACTGCACGAATCATGGCATGTACATCCATGATGTAAGGAAGTACTGGGGTAATATGTACATCCACTTGGATTCCAACATGCTCTGCTCCTTTTCCTGCCTGCCTTATATTGGCCAAACCAAAGATTACCGTAAGCCGTTCTCCAAACTGCTTTAGAAGCTCCAAATCCCTTAGAATCAACCGATTGTCTGATTTTGTCACGATAAATACGTTGCGTTTTGTCTTAACAAGAATCTTTAATATCGTTCTTGTCAGTCCATACTTCTCCTCTAATGGCATATATGGGTCGCTCAAACTGCCAACAAAGATGGGCTCCTCCGAATTCCCCTCGCTTTCCATCTCATGTTCTAGTACTTCTCCAATGTTTTTACGAACCCGAATTTCCTGTCCCCAATCCTTTTGATTGAACTGAAAGCAATACGGACATTGCAGCTGACATCCATCATATCCATCTAGTGTCACCACGCTTGTGCCATCAGACTGTAGTTCCTTACCGAATGCTTCTTTCACTACAACTTCCCTCACCATTCGATATACTCCTCTTTCCTATTTTTCTTATGTATTCTAATTATACCCCATGGCTCTTACATAAGATACTAACGAAGTACAGTAGTTCGGATTGGAATGATCAAACGAAGTGCCTAAGACTTTCTCCATATATCGGTCTTGCTCCGTCTTTTCCTTCTTCTTTGCGACGGACTTCTTCATCGCCTTTAACATCATGCGTACAAAGAGATTTAACTTGTCAAAACGGAATCCTGATTCCATATAGAACCATGGCTCCTCGCCAAGATTGTTTTGTGTCTCGATTGCCTTCCTTGTATTCTCCCCGTCCGGACTTGCCCCTGTTGCAAACGTCACTAACTGTTTTGGATTCATCTTTTTGATCTTATCCCTTCCAACGATGGTATTTCCCATAATCCATCCACCATAGATGACACAATCATACGATGCAATCTCTGTTTCTGAAACTTTCTTTAACTCTTTTGCCTTACATCCTAATTCCGTAGCAATCCACTCCGCATACTGTTTGGTAAATCCGGTAGAACTTTGATATACAACGATCGTTTTCATCTTAATCCCTCTCCTTCTAAAAAAGGTAATATATTACCGTTATGCATGTAATATATTACCTTTTGTTCTTTCTGTCAAGATGATTTTGGCTTGTTTACTCATTTGCAAACTTTTCTCCCTGGATATCATAAATATCATCAAACAGAATCTTTGTATTTACAATTTTTAATGTTCTAGCAGACACATCCATCCTTGCTACCATGCCCGTAATCTTTACATACTGTCCTTTTTCAAAATATACCACGGTAAGCATGTC